>CABUUE010000028.1 GCA_902494685.1 uncultured Collinsella sp. | reverse complement strand
TGGGTCGCCAGCCGGTGACGTTTGTCGCCGTCACCGACCCCGCGACCGTCGAGCGTCTCTCACGGCTCAACGCCCAGGTCATGGGCAGCAACGGAGACCCCTTCTATGGCGCCAAGACCGTTGTGGTGGTGCTGGTTGACCGCAGCGTGCCCACACATCTGGAAGACGGCTCGCTCGCCATGGGCAACCTGCTCAACGCCGCCTATGCACTGGGTGTCGATTCGTGCTGGATTCACCGCGCGCATGAGGTCTTTGACTCGCCCGAGGGCCTGGAGCTGCTGGCCAGCTGGGGCCTGCCCGCCGACGGCAGCCTGCGCGGTGTCGGTAACTGCATTCTTGGCTACGCCGAGGACACGCTACCCGAGGCAAAGCCGCGCCGCGACAACATCATCTACGTAAGGTAACCCAGGAGCGTCAGCGGGGTGGCTAATTTGGGACGGGGCTATTTTAGCTACCCCACTCGCAACTTATCCCGCCGATGGAGTTGTTGCCGTTTCGCTCGTCTGATTCGCATCGACGTCGTCGCCTTGTTCGTCCTCGTCCTTTTGAGCATCTGCGATGGTGGAGGCCGCCGCGACGATGCCGCGCTGAGGTGCGACGCCCGTCTGGGTCTGAGCGCCCTCGACAACTTCTGTGCCTGCATGCGCGAGCTCGGGCGATTTAAACACTGCGTCCAAGTTGGCGCCACCGCCGGCATAGCCAAGCGCAGCGAGTGCGATGACGATCACTGCAACGGCGGCCACGATCGGCACGTAGCGATGCCAGCCGGCGGGATTGAGCCCGCTGCGGCGAGCCGCCCCGCGGCTGATGTAGCCGAGCGTTCCGTCGTGCTTGAGCTTTGAGCCCACCACGCGTTTGCGGCCCCACAGCGAGGACTCTGCCCGCATTGCCAAGCGGGCGCTTGCCGAAGGATAGCCGTATTTAGTGCGCTTGAACGAGCCATCAAACCCCGAGGCGTGTTTACCCCACGTCACCGATGTCGTGCGTCGGTTGACCGGCGCGGCACTCCGCCTTCTGCGGCTCGGTTTTGAAGTCTCAGCCATATGCCCTCGCACGCCGTAACCAAATCGAAACAATAACGCTTTGGACTGTAGCACACGCGTCGCGCGCGGTCACGGGCGCCTCGCTCAACGGTCATCGTCCTTCAGCAAGCGCCACAGCGTTGTACGGCTTATGCCCAGTACCTCCGCCGCACGGGTTCGGTTGCCGTGGAGATGATCTACAACCAGATGCGCGATATCTCGCTCGGTATCGGCCAGCGGTCGCAGGATATACAGGTCGCTTTCGAGCGTCGGGGCGCCAAAGGCTGCGGTCTTAATCACGTCCTCTTGGGCGAGCACTTCCTCCGCCACAGCGCGGTCCACCGCGCCCGCCCCCACCAAAATATACAGTCGTTCCGAGACCTCGCGGAGCTGCAGATAATTGCGCGGCCAGCGGTAAGCATCAAGCGTCTTCGTCGCCGCGGAAGACAGCGTGGGCGCTGCCGTCCCAAATGCGTCAGCGAGATATTCCAAATAGCGCGCAACCTTCGTCGACGCGGCTCCCTGCTCGGCGATTGCCGGCGCCACGCTCACCGCACAGGCGAAGCGCTCGGTCACAAAGGCGGCTTGATCACTTTCGCTGCCGCCCGGCATGTCATTCGCCGTCAGCACCACATGGCAGCGCGTCGCCAACGCGGTGTCGGCCATCGTGGAGACCAGCTCGCGGAGGCGCTGGGGGCCAACCGCGTTCCAGCCCTCAATGCAAAGGGTCAGCCCCGTTTGGAACAACGGCGATTCGGCGCTTTTGAGCACATGGCGCCAACCGCGATCGGTGAGTTCATCGAGCGCGACGGAAACAAAGGGCTGATCGGCAAAAGGACCGTCCAGATAGAGGCGCTTGGCGATCTCAACCTGACCCGCTCCCAGCTCACCCTCGAGCATAAGGGGCACACCGCGCGCGTAGCTCTCGGCAACCGGTGCAGCTACCGCAGCGGCACCCTCAACGATGCCGTACGCGCTCGATTCGTAGCGGGCCTCAACCTCGTCGGCGTTGAGCCACTCGATGCCCGCATGCGCCGCGGCGCCGCGCACCTCGCGGACCACGACGACCCAAAGCCCCCCGCCCTCTTTGTCGGTGGGGCGAACGGTCAGGCTCAGGCGCGTACCCTCACGCCCCATAACCAGACGCGCGCCGTCTCCTATACGGTCGAGACGCTCAGCGACAAAAGCCGCCACATCCCGCTCAAGCGCCGCGCCATTCATGGTAGAGATCGCGACGTCCCCACGCGCATCGATTGCCAATGCCGAGGCCCCGGCAGCAGCTAGGGCATCGGTCAAGATGTTCAGCTTGGCATCGCTATCCATGATTTGCCCCTGTCCGCAGCGACGTGCAACCGCCGACGGTCGCACGACCGAGTGTTTCAAAATTGAACGATATTGCTCACCAAACACTATAGGGCAGAAAGCGTCATCCTGCAAGTATAGGTGTTGCCCCGCATCGCCATCCTGGCGGGGCGATAAGAGCTCTTCGGGACTTATAAACCTGCGGACAAGCCATACCCGCAAGAGCTCCTATCGCTCCACCGCAGGCTTGCGCTCACCAGCAACCAACACGCAGCACGCAAATAAGCTACTTCTCTACCAGATTCCCAGTACGTGTTGCATTCCCAAACTCATGCACGCAATGCCAATCCAGCAGCAAAAGCCCAGCGCGATGGGCTTGCCGCCCTTTTTGACCAGCTCGACGATATCGGTATTAAAACCAATAGCCGCCATGGCCATCACAATAAAGAACTTCGACAGCTCCTTGATGGGCGCCGTAATGGACGCAGGAAGCTGAAGCACCGTGGTGATCACGCTCGCCAGCACAAAGAACAACACAAACATGGGAAACGCACGTTTAAGCGAGAACGTGCTTTTGGCGTCGCCGCCGGCCTTGCGCGCCAGATGCATCTGCCAGTATGCGAGGGCCAATGTAATGGGAATAATGGCCAGCGTCCTGGTGAGCTTGACCACCGTGGCGCTCTCGAGCACATTGGCGCCGGGATGCATGCTGTCCCAGGCGCTCGCCGCAGCCGTTACGGACGAGGTGTCGTTGATGGCGGTGCCGGCAAACAGGCCAAAGCCCTCGTTGGTCAGCCCGAGCATACCGCCGAGCGTTGGAAACACGAGCGCCGCGATAACGTTAAACAGGAAGATGACCGAAATGGCCTGGGCAATCTCGCGATCGTCGGCATCGATGACGGGTGCGGTCGCGGCGATAGCAGAACCGCCGCAAATCGACGAACCCACACCCACAAGCGTCGCGATCTTACCCGGCACGTTCATAACGCGGCAGAGCACAAAGGCGATGACAAGCGAGGTCGAGATTGTCGCCACGATAATCGGTAGCGACTGGGCACCCTTGGACAGAATCTGGGAGAGGTTCATGCCAAAGCCAAGCAGGATAACCGCGTACTGCAAGACTTTTTTGGACGTATAGGTGACGCCGGCGACGAGCTGTTCGCGACGATTCTTGGGAAAGACGAGCGCCAGGACCATGCCAAAGAGGATGGCAAATACCGGACCGCCGACCACCTCAATTTGTTTGCCGAGCAACGTCGCGGGAATGGCGATGATCAGGCAGAACAAAACGCCTTTCCAGCGCTCGCGTACGATATTTGCCAGTTGCATATGGGATTCCTTCTTTCTATTTCACGTTTGCGACGGCTTATGATACGGCAACATTGAGCGCAGCCTTGCGCAAACACAGACTAAGATGCCGCAATAGTTCTCAGGCAACAGCCGAATTGCCCACCGCGGAGAGCTGATTCGCGGCATAATTAACAACTGACATATGAGTTTGATAGAACAGTTGCGAGGCGCTATGGAAGAATCGATGCACGTCGGCGAGCAGGAAACGAGCCTACAGGACCAGTCCTACCACACCATTCGACGCAAAATCGTCTACCTGGACTACAAGCCGGGCGAAAAGCTGGGCGTCAAGCAACTTTGCGACGACCTGGATATGGGGCGCACCCCTGTGCGCGAGGCTTTGGTTCGCTTGGCGCAGGAAGGCCTGGTGCGCACCGTGCCCCAGAGCGGCACCTACGTCTCACCCATCAACCTCACCCTTGCCGAGAGTGCCTGCTACATCCGCGAGCATCTGGAAAAGCAGGTGATTGTGGAGTGCTGTGCGCGCGCCACGTCGGCCGGCATCGAGCAGCTCGACCGCGCCATCGCGCTGCAGGAAAAGGCCATGGCCGAAGAGGATCGCATCGGCTTCTTTTTGAGCGACAACCTCATGCATCACATGATTTTTAGCATCGCATGTCGCAGCACCGTGTGGTCGTGGCTCGAAGAGACCAATGCCGACCTGGAGCGCTTCCGCTGGCTGCGCGCCGCCACGCAGGTTCTCGACAATCAGGACATCGTGAACGAGCACAAGCAGATTCGCCGCGCTATCGCCGGTCGCGACCCCATCGAAGCGAGCTTTTTGGTCAGCAAGCACCTGCATATGATGTTCCGCAACCAGACCGAGGTTCTGGACCAGTTCCCCGAGTACTTCGAGACCAGCAAGCTCCGCTAACCTGCCAAAAAGGGACAGGTTCATTTTGGTAGGTTTTATCTGGTCAAATGCAGAAAAGGCCCGGCTCCGTCTTGATGCGGAGCCGGGCCTTAGCTGCTAGAACGGCGGAACCAACTACTCTACCGTGACGCTCTTGGCCAGGTTACGGGGCTGGTCGACGTCGCAGCCGCGCAGGATGGCGACCTCGCGGGCGAGCAGCTGCAGCGGGACGCTCGCCGTGATGGGGCTGAACACGTCGCGGACTGCCGGCACGCGGATGATGCAGTCGGCGATCTTGTTGATCTCCTCGTCGCCCTCGGTGGCAACGACGATGACCTTGGCGCCGCGCGCCTTGCACTCCATGAGGTTCGACACGGTCTTGTCGTAGGTGGCACTCTTGGTGGCCACAGCGATGACAGGGAAGCCCGGGTCGATCAGGGCAATGGGGCCGTGCTTCATCTCGCCGGCGGCGTAGGCCTCGGCGTGCAGGTAGCTGACCTCCTTGAGCTTGAGCGCACCTTCGTAGGAAATAGCGGCGCCCATGCCGCGACCCACGAACAGTGCGGACTGCGCGTCCTTGCACAGCAGGGCGGCCTCATGCACGGCCTCGGTTTGGGTATCCAAAATCCACTGGATCTGCTCGGCCGTATCGGAAAGCTCGCGGAACAGCATGCGCGCCTGCTTGGTGGTCAGACGGTACTTGACCTGCGCCAACAGCAAAGCCAGCAGCGTGAGGCTCACGACCTGGCCGATGAAGCTCTTGGTCGAGGCGACCGCGATCTCCTTGTTGGCCTTGGTGTAGATGACGCCGTCACTCTCACGCGCCACGGGGCTGCCCACCACGTTGGTGATGCCGAAGACCTTGGCACCCTTAATGCGCGCGTCTCGAATGGCGGCAAGGGTATCGGCCGTCTCGCCCGACTGGGACACGGCCACGACGAGCGTCGTCGGCGTGATGATGGGATTGCGATAACGGAACTCGCTGGCCGCCTCCACCTCGGTGGGGATGCGAGCCCAGCCCTCGATGAGATTCTTAGCAATGAGGCCAGCGTGATAGCTGGTGCCGCAAGCGATCACGTAGACGCGGTCGATGTCGTTGAGCTCCTCGAGCGAAAGGCCCAGCTCGTCGATGTCGAGCTCGCCGGCCGGCGTCATACGACCGACCAGCGTGTCGCGCACGACGCGCGGCTGCTCGTGAATCTCCTTGAGCATAAAGTCGGGATAACCGCCCTTTTCTGCCATGTCCAGGTCCCAGTCGATGTGGGTGACCTTGGGCTCGATAACGTTGCCGGCCTCGTCGGTGTACTCGACGCCTGCGGGCGTGAGCTTGGCAAACTGACCGTCCTCGAGCACCACGACGTCGCGGGTTGCGTCGATGAGCGCGATGACGTCGGAGGCGACATAGGCGCCGGTCTCGCCCGCGCCGACCACGATCGGGGAATCCTTGCGGGCCACGGCGATCACGCCGGGCTCGTCAGCGCACACGGCGGCCAGACCATAGGCACCGACCACGTGGGTGCAAGCCTCGCGCACGGAGGCCATCAGGTCGTGCGTCTCGGCATAAGCCTCTTCGATCAGATGCGCGAAGACCTCGGTATCGGTCTCGCTCTTAAAGTGGTGGCCGCGGCCCTCCAGCTCTTCGCGCAGCTCGGCGAAGTTCTCGATGATGCCGTTGTGGACGATGGCGATACGACCGTCGCAGCTGGTGTGGGGGTGAGCGTTAACGACGGAGGGCTTGCCGTGGGTGGCCCAACGGGTGTGGCCGATACCGCAGGTAGCGTCGCTGTCGATATTGGAAAGCTCGCTCTCCAAGCCCGCGACCTTACCCACGCGGCGGATGACATCGAGGTGCGCCGCGGCGCCCTCGCCCACCTCGAGCGCGACGCCCGAGGAGTCATAGCCGCGATACTCCATACGCTTGAGGCCCGTGACCAGGATGTTCTTTGCAATATCAGAGCCGGTGTAGCCGACAATTCCGCACATAGGATAAATCCCTTCGTCCGCTTGACTGCAAAACGTCCACGCACAGGGGGCGCTGAGACGCATAACGTTCGAGTATTGTACTCACGCAAACGCAAGCTGATATACCAGAAGTGGTATCTCAACTTAGATACCACTCGATGCACACACGTCCAGCCGGTCCAAACCACCACAAAGGTACCTGCCCCCTTCGTGGTGGTCCCGCTGGCAACGGCGTTTCCCCAGATAAACCTGCCAAAATAAACCTGTCCCTTTTTGGTAGGTTTGGGATGCTACAATCTGGCTTGTACTTGAAACGCATCAAAGGGGCCGCTATGGCAAAGGTAAAAATCAGCGACGTCGCGCGCGAGGCCGGGGTTTCGTTGGGCACGGTTTCCAACGCGCTCAACCACCCCGAAAAGCTGCGCCCCGAGACCCTCAAGCTCATCAACGAGACCATCAATCGCCTTGGCTACCTGCCCAACCAAAGCGCCCGTCAGCTCGCGGGCGGCGCCACCAAGTCCTTTGGCCTGGTGCTCCCCCGTCTCGATCACGGCTTTTCGCTCCAAATCGCCAGCGGCGCCCACAACGAGGCCCGCAAGCACGGCTACGACTTGCTCATCGCCAACGCCGATAACGACGATATTCTCGAGGATCATTACCTGCGCTACTTTATGGGCACCCAGATGTCCGGCGTCATGGTTCAGCCCATGGCATCCCCCGACTGGCACCCCGCCATGACCAAGATGCCCGTGCCGATCGTCCATCTGGACATCCATTGCTCCGAGCCCGGCTACTACGTAGCGGCCGACAATGAGGCCCAGGGTCGCATCATTGCCGAACTTGCCATCGCCCGCGGCGCGCACCATATTGTCGTCGTCGGCCGAGCAGCATTTATGCAACTCACCCTGCGCGTCCTTGGCATTCATAAGGCGCTCGCCCTGCACCCCGATATCAAGATCGAAGTCATCGACGCCGGCGAATGGAATACCGCTGCCGACGGCTACGGCATCGGTGCCCAAATCGCCGAGCGCCCCGCGGACGAACGTCCCGATTTTGTCGTCGGCCTGACCGATGTGTTGGCCTCGGGCGTCGTTTCGGCACTGGTCGACAAGGGCATCTCTGTCCCCGGGCAAGTACGCGTAGCAGGCTGCGATGGCAACCCGCTCGCTTGGAGCGGATCGGTCCCGCTCACTACGGTAGCGCCCCCGGGCTACGAGATTGGCCGCAAGGGTGTCCAACTGCTGATGGAGCAAATCGAGAACAAGGCCCCGGCAAAGATCAAGCATATCCGTGTCGGCTCCGCAGCGCGTACCGTCACCGCAGTCGCCGCCGAGGATATCAACCGCCAAGAACTGGTACGTCCGTTCCTACTGGAACGCGCCAGCACCCAGGCAAGCAGCCAGACCGACGCCACGGCCATCAACCTCGGTGCGTATCTATAGCACGCCCGCGAGTATGCTAAGTCGCCGCTTAAGCAAAAGGGGCCCGACCATTGCCGGACCCCTTTTGCTTAAGCGCAAACGTGAGCAATCGCTCGTTTCAACGCCGCAATTTTCTAGCGCACAGTCTTGATTGCCGCCGCCAGGTCGAACAACGTATCGAGCACGGCCTCGCAGCCATCCACCACGTCCTGCGGCAGCGGCACAATATCGGGGACGGCAAAGACGTGGCAGCCGGCCGTGATGCCCGAGACGCAACCATTGCGCGAATCCTCGACCACGGCGCACTCCTCGGGGGCAAAGCCCGCACGCTCGCAGGCGAGCAGATACATCTCGGGGTCGGGCTTGCCGTGCACGACGTCCTCGCCACACGTTACCGTTTCAAACTTGTCAAAAAGACCGACCATCTTAAGGTTGCGCTCGGCCGTAACGAGGCGCGACGACGTCGCTAGGCCCACGTGATAGCCCGCAGCTAGCAACTCGTCTAGGCACTCGGCGGCGCCGGCCTTAAGCTCCAGTTCGGTCTTGACCATCTCGTCGCGAATCTCCTTGTGGCGACGATAGATCGCCTCGGTGGTTTCGTGGCTGCCATAATGCTTATCGAGGATGTCCATAACATCGGGCAGCGTGCGGCCGATAAACTGATGGATCAGCGCTTCATCAATCGCGAGCCCCAGCTCAGCGGCGCCTGCCTTCCAGGCCTTAATCCCCAAACGCTCGGTATCGACCAGCGTTCCATCCATGTCAAAAATAACAGCCTTGATCATATCGGTCCCCCATCGACTCTCGCTGTCGCGTTGCTGCAACTCTACCGCATTTGGCAACTTGTATATAACGTATATGCCATATTGCACTTTCGTTACACAGATAGAAGTCTTATGGCAAGTAACGCATTAGGATTATAGTTTTCGATCGAGTACTCAACGATAAGGATCGTTTCATGATTTTAGACACCACGGCACCCGCAGAGGAGCTTCAAGACAAGCTATCGGCGCTCGAACAGCTGCTTTTGGCATACGGGCGCGTGGCTATCGGGTTTTCCGGCGGCGTTGACAGCAGCTTTTTGGCCGCCGTATGCGCCCGCATCATGCCTACCAATACCCTCCTCGTCCATCTCACCACGCCGCTCATCGGCACGCCCGAGCAGGCTTCGTTTGAGCGGTCCGTTGATGGACAAGCCAATGAAGGGGCACATTTTAAGCTCCCCGTGCTCAATCTTTCGGTGGATCAGCTGCAGCTCCCCCAAGTAGCCTGCAACGATGCTAATCGCTGCTACCACTGCAAGCACGCCGGCTTTACCGCCATCGTCAACCACGCCAAGTCGCTCGGCTTTCCCACCGTCATCGATGGCAGCAATGCAAGCGATCGCGGTGACTACCGCCCCGGCATGCGCGCGGCAGAAGAGCTCGGCGTACGCTCACCCCTTATGGAGGTCGGCTTTACCAAGGACGAAGAGCGCGAGCTGCTGCGCGCATGGGGCTATCCCGTTTGGAACCTACCGGCGGGAGCATGTCTTGCCACCCGCGTCCCCACGGGCGAGGAGCTTACGCGCGAGAAAGTCGATTTAATCCGCGCCTGCGAGGATTACCTGCACGATCTTGATCTGGCACAGGTACGCGCGCGCTTGGTCGGCGGCTGCATGCATATCGAGGCCGCACCCGCAGATGTCGCCAAGATTGCCACCCTCGGCGGTGCCGCCGTCGACGACAAGGGCAAGACCCTGCTGCCCGCCGCCATCGAGTCCGCGCTGCGCGAGCTGGGCTGCGACCATATCTCCCCCGAGGTCACCCCCTACATTCACGGCAACATGAACCTTTAGGTTACGCCGTTTTACAAACGGCGTAACTGCTCGGCGCTGCGCGGGCTCCGGACACGGCAATCTGACGTTCAACTTCACGGGCGCGACCAAAAGGTCAGCGCCCGCTTGTTTCACGTCACCTTACCGCACCCGGAGACCGCTCGCTCGCATATGCTCAACCTGCACTGCGTTAACTGACCCGCCAATAAGGGACAGGTTTATTTTGGCGGGTTTTATCTGGGGAAACGCCGAATGGCCCCACATTCACAACCGCCGCAGCTCCATATGAGGCAAATGAATCCGTAGCGTTTGTCCCAAATCTTGAGTATTTGTTCGGTGGAGCGGCCCCTGTCGGCTCCTGCTAGACTGGTAGATTCCCAACCGTCCATCCAGGAGCCTCAATGTCGCGCAAGTCCACCTACAAGCAAGTACTTTCCATCGGCACCGCCGTGGTGCTGGGGTTTGCGCTGTTTACGGGATCGCTCGACGGAGCGCCCAAGCTGCTGTCGCCGCAAAGCGATGAGCAGGCGGCGGCTCTGGCCGAAAAACAAAACGAGAGTCCCAGCCGCACCGACGACGAGGCGGGCCTGGTCGCTCGGCTCGAATCGGGAACGGCGAGCTCCCCGGACCCTCAAAACGGCCAGGACCCTGACGATGGTTCCGATTCCGCCGCAACCGACACCGATGACGACGTTTCCGCGGACAGTGCCGCCATCCCCATCGACGAGGTCGAAAATCCCGACCTCAACCGCGCCCGCGGTGTTTATCTCAGCAGCATTCCCGACTACGCCGGCAACCCCTACGTTGCCCTGCGCGCCGACAGCACGCACCCGCTCGGCACACCATCATTCACGCTCGATGAATACGAGCGCGCTACAGAAGAGGGTTGCTTTAAGAAGTTCTCCAAGCTTGACAGCCTGGGCCGCACCCGCAAAGCGCTCGCCTGCGTGGGCCCCGAATCACTCGGTCAAGGCGAGCGCGGCGATATCTCGCGTATCCATCCCGCTGGATGGCGCCAGCAGCGCTACGACTTTATTCCGGGCCAGAGCCTCTACAACCGCTGCCATCTCATCGCCTGGTCGCTCTGCGGCGAAAACGCCAACCGCAAGAATCTCCTCACCGGCACGCGTTATCTCAACGAGACAGGCATGCTGCCGTTTGAGGAGCAGATTCTCGGCTACATCCGCGAGACGGGCAACCACGTGCTCTATCGCGTCACACCCATGTATAACGAAGAGGAACTTGTCTGCCGCGGCGTGCGCCTTGAGGCGCAATCGGTCGAGGACCACGGCAAGACCCTCTGCTTCCACGTGTACTGCTACAACCTGCAGCCGCACGTGCAGATCGACTACGCCACCGGCCGCAACCAGGCATCCGGAGACTAGTGCCGACCGCACCGCCCGTAACCCAAAAATGATTCGTTTTCCTCCGTCCCCATGGGATCAAAAAAGGCCGCCCTGGATTACCCAGGGCGGCCTTTTCGTCAGCGTCCACATTGCAGGCAACGCCACACGCTACTTGGCGCGGCCCTCCTCATGGCGCTCGACCAGCTTGGCCTGAACGTCATAAGGCACCTGCTCATAGCCTGCGGGCTTCATGGTAAAGTCACCCGTGCCGCGCGTGATAGAGCGCAGGCGCGTCGAATAATCCGTCAGCTCTGCCAGCGGCGCCTGGGCAATGACCACGGTGTCGCCGCGCTCATCGGTCTCCATACCCGTCACGCGACCGCGCGAGGCCGAGATGTCGCCCATCACGGCGCCGGCGTAGCTCTCGGGAATAGTCACCGTGATTTCCTCGATGGGCTCCAGCACCACCGGGTCGGCATCGGCACATGCCTTGCGCAGGCCGATGCGAGCCGCCGCGCGGAACGCCATCTCGTTGGAGTCGACGCTGTGATACGAGCCGTCGTACACAGCCACGCGAATGCCCGTGAGCGGATAGCCGGCAATAATACCGTCCTTCATGGTCTCCTGGACGCCCTTGTCCACGGCGGGGATGAGCGAGCGCGGGAT
>CABUUE010000027.1 GCA_902494685.1 uncultured Collinsella sp. | reverse complement strand
GCAAGACGGAAAGCACATTAAGTGCTTTCCTTTGCGTGCGGAACTCGCGACAAACTTAACCCGCGTCCCAGCCCCGGAGACCCTTCCTGTCGTCACTTTGTTCAACCAGTTTTGCGGGCGTGCGCCGCTGCGCGGCTAGCCCGCGTGCTCCTCGGCGGGGTTGGTCTGATGGATCTTGTTGAACTTTGGCCTTTGCCTTAAAGAAAAACGGGAGATGCGGCTTGCA
Organism: uncultured Collinsella sp.; assembly: GCA_902494685.1. Classification (GTDB taxonomy): domain Bacteria; phylum Actinomycetota; class Coriobacteriia; order Coriobacteriales; family Coriobacteriaceae; genus Collinsella. The sequence goes on along the minus strand of CABUUE010000027.1, from coordinate 11,663 downwards.
TCCCCCGTTTTTTTGCGGTTAGTCTAGGTCAATAAACTTGGTGCTTATGATCTTGCCGTCTTTTACTAGCATTCTGGCCATGGTGGGGCCTCGGGTGCCTCTGGGGTAGCTGGCGCTGCCCGGGTTGAGGACTAAGCAACGGCCCACTTGGGCTTCTTTGGTTACGTGGGTGTGGCCGTTGATGGCTACGTCTACGGATCCCACCGGAAGGTCTTCGCGGTAGTGAGCTACGGCGAATTTGAGGCCTTCGTAGGTAAAGAGCGCAAGACGGTCTACATCGGGGCCGTAGTCGCGGTAGTAATCGTTGTTGCCCAGTACGGCCCGAACGGGGGCGATGGTGCATAGGTGCTCGTAGTCCATCTCTGACGTGAGGTCGCCGGCGTGGATAATCAGGTCTGCGCCCTCAAGCTCATCCAGGAGCGCAGGCGAAAGATAGCCGTGGGTGTCCGAGATGATGTCGATGCGCTTGGCGCTTGCACTGTTCATGGGATCCCTTCCGCAAAAAACGATTCGGCAGATACATGCAAAAAAGGCCCCACGGCTCCGCAGACGATGGGTCTACAGGGCTGCGGGGCCAGTGTGCTAGAGACTCAGGGCCTTCTTGAGCGGCACGACGCGGCGGCGCGAAACCGGCACGCGTTCGTCGACGCCCGTAATGCCCAGCTGGATGGCACCCGAGGGCACCGTCTCCACGTCCGTGACGCACGCCAAGTTGACGATATAGCGGCGGTGAACACGGAAGAAGCCAAAGTCGCAGAGCTTGGCCTCAAACTGCGCCAGCGAGGTCGTCGACAAAAAGCGATCATCGACGGTATAGATGCAGGAGTAATCGTCCTTGGCCATGATAAAGCGAATGTCGTCCACGGGAATGAGCACCTTGCGGCCGCCCTTTTCCACCGGAATACGCTCGATGGTCACCTTGCTGTCCGTAACCGGCTTGGCGCGTTGCATGACCTTCTCGATCGCGCGATCCAAGCGAGCTTCCTCGACCGGCTTCATCAGATAGTCGACGGCATCCACATCAAAGGCCTCGACCGCATGATCGCTGTACGCGGTTACAAATACGATCGCCGGCGGATTCTTGAGCTTATGCAGCGCCTCGGCAAGTTGCAGACCCGAGGCACCGGGCATCGAGATATCGAGAAACACGACATCCACGCGACTTTCCATAAGCATCTCGATGGCGGAGCGGACGCTCGACGCCTCCGTGATCGTGCCGATCTTGCCCGTTTGCTCGAGCAGGAAGCGAAGCTCCGAGCGAGCCGGCGCCTCATCATCCACAATCATCGCACGCAGCATAGGGATAAAACCTTTCGTCAACTAACTACGCCGGGCGTCCGTCGCATGACGTTGAGCCCGTAGCCTTTTATTTTACTCTTGAATGTCGAAGATGCTCTCTGACAAATCAAGATGAAGGAGCACTTTGGTGCCCTTGCCCGGCGCCGATTCGACACGCGTATAGGAGTGCGGCCCATAAAAGCGATGGATGCGCTCCGAAATATTGTGCATGGCCACACCGGCGCCGCCACCCTGGGGAGAGCTGGCGTCGGGACGGGCAGAGCGTTCGTCAAACAGTCTGGCGGCGGTACCCTCATCCATGCCCACGCCATTATCGGCCACGGCAATCAAGATTGCATCCTCGCCGTCTTGGTGAACGGTCACGTCGATCCTCAGGGCGTCGTCATCGCCCATACCATGGCGTACGGCGTTCTCGACAATCGGCTGGATCACGAACGCCGGTACCAGCGTATCTTCCACGTCCTCGGACACATCGAACGTCGCAAGCACGCGGTCCTCGCCAAAGCGGGCCTTCTCAAAGGTAAGGTAGCGCTTGGTCTGTGCGACCTCGCGCGAGACCGGAATAAGCGATCCCGAGTTGTCGAGCGTGGCACGATAGAACGATGAGAACTCACGAAGCAGTTCGCGGGCCCGCAGCGGGTCGGTGCGCGTAAACGATGCAATGGTGTTCAGCGTGTTGAACAGGAAGTGCGGGTTAATCTGCGCCTGCAGCGCACGCACCTCGGCGCGCGCCGTGAGTTCCTTTTGCACCTCGAGCTCGTGGATGGCGAGCTGCGTGGACAAGATCTCGGCAAAGCCCGAGGCAAGCGCGTACTGGGTACGGTCGACGGCGCGCGGGGTCTTGTAGTAGAACTTGAGCGTGCCGACGGTACGATCGCCTACCTTGATGGGGGCGATAATGCCGGCGGGGACTTGGTTGTGCGAGCCGTCCGAGCCTACGACATCCACCATACGGTTGAACGACTGCACGATGCCATGTTCGATAACGTAGCGTGTGGCAAGCGTGTGGATGGGAGAATCTGGCAGTAGTTTTTCCTCAAACTCTCCCGCGCAGGCAAGCACGTTGCCCTCGTCGGTGATGGCCACCGTCATGGCGCGCGTCTCGGGCAAAATGCGCCGGCACACCAAACGCGCCGACTCCTGCGTCAGACCGCCCTTAATGTCCTCGAGCATGGCCGAGGCCACCGAGAGCGTCTCCTCGGTGTACTGGGAGCGCACCGAATCGGGATTGAGCGTCAAAAAGATAAAGATGCACAGAAAGATGCACAGCAGCGCGCAGGCAATCACCGTGGCGATCGGCTCGATACCGGTCACCAAGGCAAAAATAAAGTACACCAGCACGCAAATGGCGCAGGCAACGGCAATGATGCGAAAGATTGATATTGAACTATCGCGCTGGGCGCGGCGGTCGATCATTCGGCCCCCTCCAGGATACTGATCAGTTGTGCGTCACGCCAAAGCCCGTCCATGATCTTGGGCCAAAAGCTCTGGAAACGCAGATAGCTTGCAGCGTTTTGGCGCGCATAGGCCTTTGCCTCGCCGATACCATGGCGCCAGATGCGCAGGTAGCCCTCACGCTCGCGGGTAAACACGCTGCGGACCATAGCGGTCTTGCGCACGCGGTCGTCGAGCTCGCGCGAAATCCACGGGCCCGGGTAGGGCATGAGTGATGCCGCCGTAACGGGAATGAGCTCCTTTTGATGCGCGGCGAATGTCAACTTGGCCCGTTCGTAGTACCAACGGTATACATCCTGCATAAAGCGCGGTGAGCGCTTTTCGGACTCCGGAGGCAGATGGCGCACGGTCCACTCGTTATCGAACCACACGTCGTAGCCAAACATGCGCATGTTAAAGAGGTAATCCAAGTCCTCGCCGCGGGTGATAAACGGGTCAAAGGCCACACGCGTAAAGGCGCGGGCGTGCAGGGCCATCAGGCCGCCGCACACGTAGTTGGAGCGCGAGATGCGGGTGCCCGAGAGCGCCTTTTTCATCCAACGGTTGAACTCGATGCGCTTGGTCCACCAACGATGGCAGATGCCCGCCTTGTCCGTGGGAGCCAGCGGCGAGCCGTCGCGATCGTAGAAATAACCGCTCTTGACCAAGATCGGCAAGCCCTGACGCGTCTGCTGCCCCAACGCATAGGTCGCGCGCTTCATAAAGTCGGCGTCGATGACAGTCTCATCGTCATCCAAAAAGATAACCGCGTCATGCCCCAGCACAGCGGCACAGGCTAGCCCCATGTTGCGGATGGCACCGTAGCCTCGCAGGCTCACGCACTCGCCCGAACCCTTGGGCGCGATCTGAGCAACCCGGTCTGCAATGCGCGAGGCCTGGGTGTTGGTGACAACGGTGACCTTGAGCGTGGGATGCGCGTCGACAATCTCGCGCACGCGCAGCGACACATCGGCTGTGGCAGAAACGGGACAGACCACCAAAAGGATGATGCGCGGGATGTCACGTACCTGCTCAAGCGAGGCCAGGCAGCGGTCGAGTTCGGGATTGTCGGCGTTGAGTCGCGTCGAATGGTCATAGGTGCCAGGGGCGTTTGCGCAAGCGTCATCGCCCGCCCAATACGTTGGAATCACGACTGTGGCGTTCATGCCTTACCCTCCCTGCAACACAAAAACGGGACGCCGCCAAACACAGGCGACGCCCCGCGACCTAGCTGATTCCATCATACCCACTTGGGCAAATCATTGCTCGCAAGTCGCAATGTTTATTGCGGATAACCCCAAAAGAGTACCGTGGACAGGCACAATAGCCGCTCGCTCCTATGCGGCATGCTCTGCCGCCCGAGTCATGCGGGACAGGCGGACCAGCAGCATAAAGCCAACGATCAGCAGCACGCCAATGGAAAGGACGCCCAGCGACGGGTTGCCGGTCAGCGAGGTGACGACCGACACTAGGAAAGTGCCCATGACGCTTGCATAGCGACCGAAGATGTCAAAGAAGCCGTAGTACTCGTTGGATTTTTCCTTGGGGATAATGCGGCCAAAGTAGCTACGGCTGAGCGCCTGCACGCCGCCCTGGAACAGGCCGACCATAATGGCAAGCACCCAAAACTCAAAGGCGGTCTTTAGGAAGAACGCGGCGAACAGCACAATGCCCATATAGGCGGCGACTGCCACCAAGATCATGTTGAGCGTGCCCACGCGGCCGGCGAGCTTGCCGTAGATGATGGCGGACGGAAAGGCCACGAACTGCGTGACGAGCAGCGCCAGTACCAGCTGGGTCGAATCGATGCCCAAAGCCGAGCCGTAGCTGGTAGCCATGGAAATGACCGTGTGGACGCCATCGATATAGAAGAAGAACGCAATCATGTAGACCAGCACGGTCTTGTTGTGGGCGATCTCGCGCATGGTGTGTCCGACCTCGGAGAACACACCGCCAACGATGTGGCCGATGGTGTCCTCGGGACCGCGCTCGCGACCATACTTTTGCTTATAGGTGTGAATGAGCGGCAGGGTAAAGATGAGCCACCAGGCACCAGTGATGATAAAAGACAGACGCGTTGCCAGCATGGTGGGGACGCCAAGAGCGGGGCCACCCATGATGAGCGCCAGGCAGATGACGAACGGCACGGTGGAACCGATGTAGCCCCAGGCATAACCCGAGCTGGACACGGCGTCCATGCGCTCGTCGGTGGTAACGTCGGGCAGCATGGCGTCGTAGAACGTCATAGAAGAGTTAAGGCCGATGGTGCACAGCACGTACACGGTCAAAAATGCCATGGCGGACATTGGGATAGCCTGCGCCAGGCAAAGCACCAGGCCCGTGAGGAAGAAGCCCAAGAAGAACTTGATCTTGTTGCCTGCGTAGTCAGCAAGCGCGCCCAGAATGGGCATGAGCATAGCAATGACCAGCGAGGCGATCGTCTGCGCATTGCCCCAGGCGACCACCAGGTCGGCCGAGGAAGCGCCGGTATTGATGGCATTAAAGTAAATGGGCACCACCGAGGTATTGAGCAGCACGAGTGCCGAATTGCCCACATCGTACATAACCCAGTTACGCTCGAGCTTGGTGTATTTCATGGACAGGGACCCTTCGTATTCGCCCGGTATGCAGTTAGTTCATCGTACCCCAATTGTCCAGAAGCACCGGTAAGGATTCGGCAAAGGGGCACGCACAGGCCCTATTCCTCGCGGTCGAACTCCTCATCGGCTTCGAGCACGCGACCGCTGTAGTTGACGTGACTGGTCACGGCATCCATGTCACCGGTCTCGATAAAACGTGCGACCGTACACTCGTAATCGACCAGCGCGCGATCAAAGACCTCGGGGAAACTCTCGTTCGAGACCTCGTCGGTAAAGGGATTCTTCCATGTCAGATGGCCCAGGTTACCGGTGCGCTCGGGCAGCTCCGTCGTCACGCGATGGGCAAGGCCGTCGAGCAGAGAGTAGTCGTGCACCAAGCCCTCAACCAGCGAGATCGCGCGCGTCTTTGCGGAGCCGGCCGGCTCAATCGCGCGGTAAAGTCGCTGCATATTGGCAACGGCAGCACCGTACTCCCCTGCCGGAATGTCAATGCCGTACACGCGTCCGGCAACATAGCTCATCAGCACGCCGGCCACGCGATTGATGCGATCGGTGGTGACGATCTCGCCCGCCGGCGGGTAATCGTCGACCGTAGCGCCATCGCGTTTAAGCTGCAGCATCAGCACATCCAGGTCGCTCTCGATCACGGCATGGACCTGACTGCTCGAATTCTCAAGCTCTGAATCGGACTCCACGATGCCAAACTGCTGCTCATAGACAAAAGGATGGGCGTTGCGGTCGAGCACGTAATGAGACAGCAGGCCCAGCGCAAAGGCACGACCCAAGCTGGCGTCGCGCGGCAGCAGATGCGACACGCCGTCGCGCAGGCACGCGAACTGGCGAGACATGCGCGACCGATGCATGACCTGCGCCAGCAGCGTGCAGTCGGAAACACGCGGTGTCAGAATGTGAAAGAAAAACGGGTCGGGGCCTTGGTTGCCCAAGATAAAGGCAATGCGCTCTTCATCGGACGTGATGACGCCCTGCGGAAGACGGTCGATGCTTTCCTCGCCAAACAGATGATGGGTGATAAGCGCGGGCATAATGATCCTTTCGATTTCATTCGATGCCACCCATTATGCCCACCGCGCGCCCATGCCAAACCTGCGATGGTAAACGACGGCACGCAAGCCTCTTACGCAAGCCCCAGGTGCGACTTGACCTCGGCGGCACGACGACGGGACACCGGCACCGTCGAGCTCACGCGGTCGAGCCTGAGCTCCATCAACCCCGTAGAGCCAATCTCAACATTGTGCACGTCTTCCAAATTGACCAGATAGCTGCGATGAACGCGAATAAAGCCCTCGGAGCCCAAGCGACGCTCGAGCGAAGAAATCGACTCATTGATCAGGTATGTTCCCTCGGCGCAGACGGCGTTGCAAAAATCGGCACGCGCCTCAAAGTAGCAGACGTCTGCGGCGGGAATGAACACCTTTTTGCCCCCGCGGTCCACCGTCAGACGCAAAGGCTGGCGCGGGGCGTGGATAACACGACGGACACCCAAGGCTGCCTCGATCTTGTCGAGTGCCTTTGACAGGCGTGCGTCCTCGACCGGCTTGACGACATAGTCGACCGCATCGAGGTTATACGCATCGGCGGCAAACTCGGCAAACGCCGTCACAAACACAACCACCGGCGGCGTCTTTAGGTTCTGCAGCGTCTCGGCAAGCTCAATTCCCGAGCGACCGGGCATGGTAATGTCTAAAAACAACACGTCGGGCTTGTTCGACAGAATCGACTCCACGGCTTCGGTGACATTGCCCGCCTCGGCAATCTGGCCCACACGCGTATCCTTTTCCAACAGATAGCGTAGCTCAGCCCTAATGGGAGGCTCGTCATCAACCACCAAGATGTTCCAGCCTTCGGACATATGTGCTTCCCCTCTTTTTCTCTCAATCCAACCGCGTGCTACGCCGTCAACGGCGCGGGCTCATGCGGCTCGCCGTTCAGCTCGACGATGACCTGCGTTCCCACGCCCTCCTGGGACTTCACGCGCATGCCGGAATCTTCTCCGTAAAAGAAATGGATGCGCTGAAGCACGTTGAAGAGCGCCAGGCCGCAACCTCGCTTGACGGAGCCGTCGGCGGTAATGCTCTCGGGCTCCTCTCGGCGATGTTGCTCAAACAGATGCGCGCAGACCTCTTCGCTCATACCGATGCCATCGTCCTCGACGATGATCTCCAAACCGTCATCGGTCTCGAAAGCCCTAACATGAATAGAAAGCGGCTCGGTCTCGCGCTGCGCGTGCTTGATGCAGTTTTCGAGCAACGGCTGCAAGATAAACGGCGGCACCATGCAATCGCGCACCTCAAAGTCGATATCGACCGAGACGCGCAGACGGCCGTCACCATAACGAGCCTGCATAAGATTGATATAGCGAGTACCCTGTTCCACCTCGTGCTCGAGCGTGGTGAGCGTATCGGAATCAGAAAGCGTCTGACGATAGTAGTTGGAGAAGTCGATCAGCAGCGATCGCGCCTTGTCGGGCTCGGCTCGCACGAGCGACACGATCGTGCTAATGGTATTGAATAGAAAATGAGGATCGACCTGCGATTGCAAGGCGCGCAGCTCCACGCGGGCCGTAAGCTCGTCCTGGCGCTCGAGCTCAAAGCTCGCAAGCTGCGTGGAAATGAGGTCGGCAAAGCCCGAGGCAAGCGCCGTCTGGCGCATATCGATGCTGCTCAGACGGGGATAATACAGCTCGAGCGTGCCCACGCAATGCCCACGCACGGTAAGCGGTGCGACAATACCGGCGCGCAGGCGCGGAAAGTAGCCACCCGTCTCGGTCGAGGCATCGCGCGAGAACACGCTTTGCTCACCGCTGTTGATCACGTTGAGCGTAGTCCGCAGCACCACCGGGGTGCCCGCGGGGCATTTTGCCGAGTCCTCGCCCCAGCTTGCCAACACCTGCTTGCCGTCGGTAAAGCAGATGGCAGAGGCGATAGTTTCGGACAGGATGATCTTAGAGGCGCCTAGGGCAGCTTCGGGCGTAAGGCCGCGCGACGTGTAGGCGAATATTTTCGACGCGATGGCGAGCGTGCGGTCGGTAGCGCTCGATGTGAGGTCGTCGGGAACGACAAAGACGTATGAGAAGAAGAAGCACAGCATGACCAAGCCGGCAATGACGACAACGGCCGGAACGGGATTGGGATTATCGGTTAGATCCCAGATGAGCAGCAGGATAAGCAGCGGAACGACAATACCGAGCAAGATGGCTTGAACCACATGCTGAGCGGTACGAAAGACCTTGGTAGAGTTGTAGCTCTTGCCCAGAATCAGCCTATTGAGATCCACCGTCATCCCCTTCTTACTGACGCACCCCATAGCAATAAAGAGGGCCGCAAGCGACCCTCTCCATTGCATTATGCAATCAAATACTGTGTTTTACATCCAGTCATCGATGAACGGTAGCTTAGGCGCTGTACTTGTTTGCCTCGCCGAAGGTGCCGGCCTCGACAATCCAGCCGTCCTTCATGATGACGTCCATGTTGTCGGTGTTGAGCACGTGGATGTCGGCGGCGACGTCACCGTTGACGACCAGCAGGTCGGCGCACTTGCCGGCCTCGATGGAACCGGTCTCGTCCTCGATGTGGCACATCTTGGCACCGTTGAGGGTGGCACAGGTGATGGTCTCGACCGGGGTGAAGCCGATCTTGTCGACGAACTCGTACATCTCCTCGATGGAGCAGGTGCCGTACGGGGTGACGAAGGAGAAGGAATCGGAGCCGATCGTCATGACGACGCCGCGCTTCTTGGCCTCGCGCAGGCAGTCGTAGTTGCGCTGCAGCTCCTTCTCGACCAGGGTGCCCTCGTACTTGTCGTGCAGCTCGGGGACGTAGACGGGCGGATAGGTGGCGTACCAGGTGGGCAGGAAGGCGATCGTCGGGGTGAAGAAGGTGCCCTGCTCGGCCATGAGGTCCATGGTGCGCTCATCGATATCGAAGCCGTGGATCAGCTGCTCGCAGCCAAAGCGGACGGAATCGTAGGCAGCGGCGTGGTTGTTGTAGCAGTGGCTCCACACGGGGATGCCGACCATCTTGGCCTCTTCGACCACAGCCTGAATCTCCTCGGAGCAGTAGTGCTGGTCGCGGCCGGAGTCCCAGCGCCAGATGCCGCCACCGGTAGCCCAGATCTTGATGGCATCGGGGTTCTCGCGCAGGCGACGACGGACGGCCTTGCGCAGATCCCAAGGACCGTCGACCTGATCGCCCCAGGGGTGCGATTCCTTGTTGAGCTCCTGGGTGCAGTGGTGGGAGTCGCCGTGGCCGGCAACGCGGCAGAAGCCAAGGCCGGTGGCCAGAACGCGCGGGCCCTTGAAGACGCCCTTGTCGATGCAGTCACGGATCTGGATACCAAAGCGGCCGATCTCGCAGACGGTGGTGAGGCCGTGGGTGAGGCAGTCGTAGGCCTGCTTGACTGCGACGGCCTGCTTCTCGAGGAGCGGCTGCATGACCCAGTCGGTGTCATCATCGGTCAAGTTGCCCGAGAAGTGCAGGTGAGTGTCGATCAGGCCGGGAAGGACGGTCTTGCCGGCGGCGTCGATGACCTCAACGCCCTCGGGAAGGTCCTGCATAGCACCGGCGTACTCAATCTTGCCGTTGTCGTCGACGAGAACGAGGGAGTTCTCGACCGGCTCGGCACCGGTACCGTCGATGAGCTTGCCGCCAACGATTGCATACTTAGTGGACATGGTTCCTCCTTATGGATCCATATAGTGGGCGAGGCCGTGTTGGGTTAAGGCCTCACAAAGCTACCCAAGTGGTGCCGGGTTCGGTGCGCGGAAGAGAGGGTCCCGCGCACCTGATCCGCCCCGGCTCGGCGTTACTTTTTGCGGGAATTGGTGAAGGCCATGAGAGCCAGGCCGACGGCCAGCCAGCCGATCACGATACTCCACTCCACCATGTTGAGGGAGGCGGGAGAGAACGGAATCACGAGCAGGCCGATGATGATGGCGCAGGCAGCGATAGCGAGGCCGATGCCAAACTTGCCGCCGGGCACCTCGTAGGGACGAGGCAGGTCGGGCTCGGTGAAGCGCATACGCAGGCAAGCGAGGGCGACCATGCCACAGGAGAAGATGAAGGCGAGAGCCGACACGTTGGTCAGAGGGATGAGCATGTTCTTGCCCAGGAACGGACCGACGACGGTGATGACGCCCAGAACGACGCAGGCGAGCTTGGGAGCGCCGGACTTGGGGTCGACCTCGGCGAACTGTTCGGGCAGCTGGCCCTTGCGGCCCATGGCGAGCATGATGCGGCTCGTGGCGCCGTAGAAGGAGTTCATCGGGCCCATGGGTCCAAGCGTGGCGATGACGAGCATGGCCAGGTACAGGAGCATGTTAATGCCCTTGAGGCAGGCGAGCGCGGGAACCGGGCTCTTAACAAACTCATGCCAGTCGAGGATGGTGCCGAACGAGTAGATACAGACCATGTAGAAGCCACCGGCGGCCAGCAGTGCCAAGGAGATGATCTTGCCGAACTTGTTCCAGTTGAGGCCCTCGGCAGCTTCCTCAGCCTGCTGAGGAATGGTGTCGAAACCGGCGTAGAAGAACGGGGTCAGAACCAGGACCGACACGATGCCGGCAAACAGGCTGGTGCTCTCGGTGGCGGCCTTGCCGCCGCCAGCGCCGGTGACCTGGGAGAACACAGGCATGGCGTTGTCCGGCGAGCCGGTGAATAGCGAGACGCCCATGGCAAGCAGCATGCCGCAAAGCAGAGCCTTGGTCAGGAAGGCCTGGAGCTTGGCGGCCGAGCTGGCACCGCGGAAGTTGAGGAAGATGACGTAGACTGCAAAGCCGAGCGCGATCAGCGTCGGGAACAGGTAAACGTCGGCGCCCAGGATGGTGTAGAGCTTGACGGCGCGCAGCCACTCAAGACCGGGCAGGCTGCCGAACATCTCGGACACGAGGGTCGAGATGGCGATGGCCTCCCACGGGCACAGGATGCCGTTGCCCAGGGCCAAAAGCCATCCGGTGATGTAGCTCAGCGTACGGCCAAAGCTACGATCGACATACTCAACGATGCCGCCCGAGATGGGGATAGCAGCCGTGAGCTCACCGAAAACAGCTCCGACGGGCACGAGGAAGATTGCACCCAAGAGGAATGCAATCATAGCGGGAACGGGACCGCCGCCCACGACCATCCAGTCGCCGACCTGCAGAACCCAACCGGTACCGATGATGGCACCGAAGCCGATGGTGAAGAAGTTCCAGAGCGAAAGCGTTTTCTTCATGCCGCCGTTATCCTCGACTGCAACCTCTGCGTTCTTGTCCGCCATTGTTCCCCTCCTTTCCTATTTGACGCCCTTGGCGTCACCCCTTGCGCGGTCCGTTTT
>CABUUE010000026.1 GCA_902494685.1 uncultured Collinsella sp. | reverse complement strand
GGCCTGACGCTCCAGAATATCGCGCACTTCACAGTTGAGGGCCACCAAATTTATGGGCACGAGGTTCAGGTCGACCTGCCCGCTCTCCAGGCGACTCATATCGAGTGCCTCGTTGGCAAGGTCGAGCAGCAGTCCCGATGCCGTCCAGATTTTCGAGCGGCACTCGGTCTGCTTTTGCAGATCGTCCGCATTGGCATCGCCAACCTCGACCATGCCGCGAATGCCGTTGATGGGTGTGCGCAAGTCATGGCTCATGCGACGCAAAAACTCCGTCTTTGCCGAGTTGGCAGACGAGGCCTCACGCGCCGCCTTTGCCAGCTTGTCGCCATAGTCGCGCTCCTGCTGCAGCAAGTCCGTCAAACGTCGACGATCAGCGCGGCGACGCACCGTCACAACAACGGCTATAACACCGCTGTAGAGCGCCAGCACGCCGGCAGCAACAGCCGCGACAACCTCAAAGTAACGCCGCGCCGAGGCATAGGTGTACACATAGAATTTGTGCGCTTTTCCAAATGTGCCCAAATACCACTCGCCGTCGGCGTTAACCAATCTGACCTTACCAGCCAGGCATCGATCCTTAATACCGTCGACAATGAAGACGTCCGTCGCAGGCAGATCGAATACGCCCAATACGGTGGGTTCAACGGCATTGGTCGCAACGACCTTGCCGTCGCTTTCGATCACGATATTGCCGCTATCGATGGTTTCATAGCCATCAAGCAAGCTCTGCAGTTTGAGTGTATTGCTTGCAACCGCCTTCGCGCTCTGATGCCTTACCGCGATAACGATGCCCTCGCCATCCTGCCGAGTCACGCAGCCAATGTCTGCGACCGAATCATCCGCAAGCGTGATGCGGGCGGTATAGGACTTAAGCGGATGAGCTGCCACCTCCAGCACGGGTGATCCTTTGAGATACGTAGCGAGCGACTCGTAGCCCACGTCATCGGTCGAGGACTCGGACACCAAATTGCCCGATGCGTCCGTCACGATCAGTGCGCTCACGTTGAACTGGTCGGCATATTGCTCCAGCGTGGCGTTATCCACCGAACCGTCGCGCTCCATATCGCGGGCAGCCTCTCCGGCGATCTCCATAACGCGAATCAGGTTTTTGGTCGTATAGGCGCTGTTGAATGCATCGTAGGAAAGGCTCTGCGTCGCCACGTAATCGACAACGTCGGCAAAGCGCTGCTCGGTTTGGGCCGTCATGTAACCGTAGCTCATCATGCCGGCAGCAACCGAGAGCGCTATCCCCAGCAGAGCGACAAGGAGCCATGCCCCTGCCGAACGATTGCCCCGCTCCTGAGCGGCGTGGTCGAGCGCATCGATCATGACAGGCCCTCCACATTCAAAAATGGCGAAGGGTCATCGAAGTACTTTGACACCAGGCGTTCCATGGTGCCATCGGCAAGCATTTCTTGGTAGGCATGAGTGAGCTTAACGTCGATGCCGCGCGTATCGTTGATATCGAAAGCGGTGCCCAAACCGACCTCTAGCAACGGCTCATCCAAAATGCGATACGTTACGCCATAGTCTTTTTCGTAGGTGAGCAGCAAGGACTCATGCGCGGCGATGGCGTCGACCAGGCCCTCGACGAGCGCCGGGTTCAGGCACGAACGGTCCGAAAAGCAGTAGAGTTCCTTGATCTGCGGAACGTTTTCATTTGTGCGATTGAGCAAAATGCCCTCGGGCTTGGTGGCGGACTGAACCGCCACGATCTTATCCTCAAGATCGGCAAGCGTGTAGATATCGCTCTGGGGATCGACCGCGACCACCTGGCGACTCGCAAGGTACGGACCAGCCCAACGATACTCGTTTTCGCGACCAGTCATGCTAAAGCTGCCCATGACACAATCGAGTTCGCCGCTCGCCAGCAGCTCTTTCTTCTTTTCCCAATCGATCAGCTGGTATTTTGGCTTGTAACCAATGCGGGCCAAAGCCTCGGTTAATATCTCGACATCCAGGCCAACGATATCGCCGTACTCGTCGGTATACACAAACGGTGGATAGAGGTCGCTGCCGACGTTGAGTGTCTTAAGGTCGTCGTCTTTGACCTGCGAGGCGTCCGGACCTTTTGATGCAGACGTCGAGGCTCCGTCGTTCGACCCGGAACAGCCAGCTATCGCTACGACAAAGGCACTCGCCACTGCAAGCGCAACAAACAACGATATGGCAACCGAGCGACGGGGTCTTTTCATCGAGCTCCAGAAGATCCTGTTTACAGACTGAAATGCTAAAAATAATAGCAAATGAAACCACTCAAGCGCCCAATGGTTACAGACGCATTACCATGCGGGACCTTCTAGCCGACTTGGCAGAAGGCCCCGCATGCAGCGCACACTTACCGTGCATTAAAAACGTAGCGGTCCAAGCGGTCGCACGCTTCCCTTACGCGCGAAAGCGGCAGCGCCAGATTCACGCGAATGTGGCAGGGCCCATGGAACGGACGGCCGTCCTGATACCCCACGCCCACGCGCGCCCCCTCGCCGAGCAACCACTGAATATCGCGGCTATGCTCGCGGCACCACTCGGTGCAGTCCAGAAACACCATGTACGTGCCCTGCGGACGCGAAAACGCGACGCCCTTCCAGTGTTTTTCTGCATACGTGCAGAAGTACTCGATATTACCGGCAAGCACCTGGTTGAGCTCGTCCACCCACTCGTAGCCCTGCGGCTGGTAGGCACCGATAAGCGCATGCATGGAGAGGACGTTCATCTCGTTGTAGTGGGTCTTGTCGGACACGGCACACACGCGGTCGCGCAGCGTCTCGTTGTAGATAATGTGGTAGCTGCCGACCAGGCCCGCCAGGTTGAACGTCTTGCTGGGCGCGTAGAGGGCAACCGTGCGCATGCGGGCATCCTCGCTCACCGACTGCGTCGGGATATGCTTGTGACCCGGCAGGATGATATCGGACCAAATCTCGTCCGAGATCACCACGCAATCGTGCTGGCGATAGATGTCCATGGCGCGCTCGATCTCGTCACGCTCCCATACGCGGCCGCAGGGATTGTGTGGCGAGCAGAACACCGCGGCATGGATGTGGTTTTGGGCGAGCTTGCGCTCCATGTCCTCAAAGTCCATACGCCACATGCCCCAGTCGTCGAGTTTAAGCGGGCTGTGGACAATGCGATAGCCCGCGGCTTCGATGGACTTGGTAAAGCCGATGTAGGTGGGGCTGTGGACCAGTACCGCATCGCCCGGCTGAACATACGCACGCAGCGTCGACACGACACCGCCCAGCACGCCGTTTTCGTAGCCGATATGCTCAGGTGCCAGGCCCTCGACGCCATTACGGCGGCTCTGCCATTCGATGATGCGATCGAAGTACTCGGGACGCGGGTTAAAGTAGCCAAACATGGGATGCTGGGCGCGCTGAATGATACGCTCCTGGACCGTGGGCACCGTGGCAAAATTCATGTCGGCCACCCACATGGGAATGCGGTCGAAGCCCTCGTCGGGTGCGTTCGGAGCCATGCCGGGGATCTCGCCCCAAGAGTCAACAGCGATGGCGTCCATGCCGTGGCGGTCGATAAGCGAGCTAAAGTCGTATTTCATGCTGAGCTCCCATGCAAAGCGGATTGTTTTGGTAGGCGTTATTTTCCACCAGCGTGGGCGGTTTTGGTATGGGGTTTGCTGTTGATTTTGACGGATACGGACGGATGGCCGGTTAGTCCCGAGCGTCGCTGATGGCGGCTACCGTCAACCTGGCGCCGTCGACCGTAAACGATATGTCGAGCCCGGCAAAGGCCAGGTGATAGACGCGGTTTGGCTCGTACTTGCTGCCTGCGCGGCGCGGGTCTTGGCGAAGGACCTCGACCAAGCCGGGAAGCTTTGCGGGCGAGACCATATCCTGCAGCGCCTGCGGAAACTCAACATCGAGCTCTTGCCACGGAGCATCCTCAATCCAGCCGCCCGTTGCATCCGGGTGGCAGTCCGCAAACGGAATGTAGGGCTTAATGTCGTAGATGGGCGTGCCGTCGCGCAGGTCGGCCCCCAGCACATGAATGATGGGGCCATCGTCGGTGAGCTCGACACGATCGAGCTTGACGCAGGTAAGCCCAATGGGATTGGGGCGAAACGGGCTGCGTGTGGCAAACACGCCCACGCGCTCGGCTCCGCCCAGACGCGGCGGGCGCACGGTCTTCGACCATTTTGCATTAGTGCCGGACCTGTCCTGCGACTTGGCATCGGCAGCTATGTCCTTAGCCGTGCCGCCGGGCGTTCCGTTTTCGAAGCGCCACAGCAGCCACAAGTGAGAGAAGGAGTCCAGACCCTCAACCGCTGCGTTGGAGGCAAATTCCGGCTCAAAAACAATGCGTCCCTGCAGATGGGGCGCCAAAAAGCTGTTGCGCGGAATGCCGAACTTCTGCGGCAGGTCGGTATGTATGTGTGCAATAGGTTCCATGCCGTTCATTGTACGGCATGGAGGCGTGGGACGTTATGCGCAATTCTTTGTAGCGACCTCCCGTCGTGCAACCAACGGTTGCTTGGAAGGGTGCCGGCTGCCGCGTATGCTTAAGCCATCAACCAGCAGAAAGGAGCCGTTATGCCCTTCGCAGAAAAGCTCATTGCCATCCGCCGCGCCCATCACCTTACCCAAGAGCAGCTCGCCGCCAAGCTCTTCGTCACACGCCAAGCCATCAGCCGTTGGGAGCGCGGCGAAGTCACACCGGGCATCGACATGATGAAGCTCATCGCCGCCGTAACCGGCGAGCCCCTGTCTCACCTGCTCGAAATGCCCGAGCACTATTGCCAGAGCTGCGGCATGATACTCACGCCCGACGACTGCGGCACCGATGCCGCGGGCGCCGTGACCGATCATTACTGCAAGTGGTGCTACGACCACGGCAAGTACACCTACGAGACCACGATGGAGGCAATGATCGAAGATTGTGCCCCGCGCCTGGCGCAAAACACCGGTATGTCGCTCGATGAAGCCGTCTCGCTCATGGGCGCCGTCCTGCCGCAACTGGAGCGCTGGCGCACCGTGCAGGAAAACGAGGAGCGCTACGGCGCCGAGGCTCGGGCGCGCTATGGCGACGAGGCTATCGATGCAGCAAACGAAACGTTACTGGACATGGATCCTCAGACATGGAACGACATGAAAGAACTTGAACGCGCTGTCCTGGGCCAGCTTTCGATTGCCATGGGCGATGGCGATGCGAATGGAAGCGAGGCTCGCAAGCTTGTCGCGATGCATCGTCGTTGGATTGGTCTCAACTGGGGACGCGAACCCCAGAACGAAGCGTACCTGGGCCTCGCCAATGGTTATCTTGCCGACCAGCGCTTTGTTGACTACTACGACAAGCCCTGCGGCACCGGAGCCACGGCGTTTCTGGTCCAGGCCATCGAGTCGTCGTTGACGCGCGCATAGACCGCGGCGGCTTTGGGTATTTCAATCAAAACCGCAACCGATTGGAGACCTATGACTACTGATCACGAGCTCGTGCTCTACGTTATGACCGGCTGCCCGTACTGCATAAAGGTCAAGCGCTTTTTGGCCGATAACGGCGTGGCCATTCCCAAGCGCAATATCTCGACCGATTCCGATGCCGAACAGACACTCATCGCCATCGGCGGAAAACGCCAGGTTCCCTGCCTGTTCATCGACGGCAAACCACTCTACGAATCGAGCGACATCATCGCGTGGGTGCAGGAAAACCTGCTCTAGTACGCACGCTCTGTCCGTCCAGGGCCCCAACCCATACGACCCAAACATGTACACCAGCATCCAAAGTCGACATTTTTCGACATCTTTGGATGCTGGCGTACAGCTTTTTGGTAGTCATGGACGCTCTTGGCCGGCTAATTGTTTGAGGAGACCTTTGGATTATGGCTGTTTGACGCCTCTGGAAAGGTTTCCGAGAGGGCTGTGGTCAAAAAAGGCAAATATGAGTACTGCTACCTGTTTAGTAGCAGCGATTTTGATCACTTCAGGAACTATTCAACGTTCCACTCGTCCGCAGACGACGTTATTTCTCCTCATATGTTCAATAAAAGTAGCTCTTAATGGGAACAAATCTCATCAGGAGCTACAATTTATAGCAAATAAATGCAACCATAATGGCAACAGTACTCATATTTGCCCTTTTTTGACCACGACCCTCCAGAATAGTCGCTGAGAGCGACACTAAATGACAAAATCCGACACTTGAACGTTCTTATATGAGTAGCCATTGAAGAACACCTAACGACTACTCCCATTCGCGACACACTGTGTCGCGAATTAAGCTGGCCCCATTACCGAAGACCAGTGAGAGCTCCTGCCCAGAATCTCAATAGCTTAATAAAGGGCTCCCCTCCGGAAGTTCAATGAGCATCCAAATTCCAAGCTGAAAAGCAAAGGAGTATCGAAGCCGTCAATGCTCATTTCCTATCGAGCAGGCGGATCAAAACAAGCTAATTAGCCTGATAAACTGCTTGTATTTTTGTCTACAAAACTGTATACAAAAAAGGGAATCCGAGAACCAGCGCTCGACATTATGTCGATCGATAGGAGGCGCTATGAATGCTGAGCAGCTTGAAAAAATGATGGGATTTGCCCCTGGAGAGTTAGAGAAAGCCGCGGAAGCTTACGAAAAAGATGAATGGCCGAAATGCCGCACCGTTAAGCTGGGAAGGCCGCCGATCTCTGATGAGCCAAGCGTTGTTTTATCGGCACGTGTGGGTGAGTCTGTTCTTGATGCGTTTGACGCAAAAGCAAAGCGCCATGGGCAAACACGCACGGAGCGACTCAGGGAGCTCATCACGCTCGATGCAATGATTGCCTAGACTCAACTCCCCCGCCGACCCAAACATATACACCAGCATCCAAAGTCGACATTTTTCGACATCTTTGGATGCTGGTGTACAGTTTTTGCGGGTAGTCATCGGGGACGTTCTTAAATGACTAGTCGCTAAAGAACATCCCCGATGTCTAACTAGCCGCGGAAGCGAGCTATGGGTGCGAGTGGCTGCTCGCGAAAGACCCGCTCGACGGCGGCGCGGTATTCGTCGACCTTTTTGGTCTTACGCACGAGCTTGTGAACGGTAGCGGGGTCGGCGAAGGCGCACTTGGCGTAGAACCACCACTCCTTCATGCGAAAGACCGCGTTGCCGCCAATCTCTTCTGCATAGGCCGCAAACAGCGTGTCGTGGAAACGCTGCAGTTCGGCTGCCGTGGCAGCGGGACCGCCCTTGACCATGCGAGCGAGCGCGGGGTTCGCAAGCAAGCCACGCCCCAGCATCACATGGCGCGTCCCGGGATAGGCCTCCGCCAGCGCGTCCATATCCTCAAGATCGAAAATGTCGCCGTTATAGGCCACCGGAAACGGCGCACGCTCCAGCGTCTCGCCGTAAAACTCCTTGCGCGGCGAGCCCGTATAACGGTCCTTCTGTACGCGCGGGTGCACAATCAGCTCTGCCAACGGCATGCGGCAATACAGATCGAGCACACGTTCATACTCGTCATCGCGTTCCAACCCCAGCCTGGTCTTTACCGATACCGGCAACGGCGACCGCTCGCACACATCGCTTAAGAACGCCTCGAGCTCGTCGAGATTGCGCAAGAAACCCGAGCCCTTGCCCTTGGCGACAACCGTTCCCGAAGGGCAACCCAAGTTGAGATTGACCTCGCGGTAGCCCATGTCGGCGAGCACCTGTGCCGCCCACACAAACTCGTCCGCGTTCTTGGACATCAGCTGAGGCACTACGTTGAGCCCCTGGTTATTGGCAGGATCGATCTCCTTAAACGCCTTGCCGCCAAAGCGGTTTCCCACCCGCGGCGGCGGCAAAAACGGCGTGTAATAGCAATCGAGCGC
This sequence comes from uncultured Collinsella sp., assembly GCA_902494685.1. Classification (GTDB taxonomy): domain Bacteria; phylum Actinomycetota; class Coriobacteriia; order Coriobacteriales; family Coriobacteriaceae; genus Collinsella. The sequence goes on along the minus strand of CABUUE010000026.1, from coordinate 4,194 downwards.
ACCGAAGCACTCCGCATGCACGCGACGGAACACATGCCCGGTAATCCCCTCCATAGGGGCCAGCGAAAGGATCATCTACTCTTCTCTCATATCAACACAACAAAGGGGCCGTCCCTTTGTCACATGCATTATGCCTTGCGCTTCAGGCGATTCACAAGGAAGAGGTAGCTACTGAACGATGACCACCCTCCAGCCGCACCCCATACAACGAGGTCTAATACTTTTCCCGAGAAGTGAACGAGTGAAAACGGGCCTCCGAAGCATCGGCACTTTCGAGATGCAATTTCCTGCGGTTTTGCCAGCCAAATCCTGCGGGTTTGACGTCTAAAAATGTCGATGCTTCGGAGGTCCAAGTATGGCCGTTCACTTCTCGGAAAAGTATTAGACCTCGATTTACATGCCACTCAATGTGACAAAATGGCTGCTCCTTTGTCACATTCGATGAAAAAGGGCACCGATGTTAGTCGATGCCCCAAAGCGGCTGCAGGTTAAGCCCTACAGCGTATGTCTAAGACGAATCGAACTATTCGTCCCAGGAGAGGTTCTTACCAGTCTTTTTTGCCAGCAGCAAGAACAGGCCGATAATAACGTTGCACGCGATGCAGAAGATGAAGACGCCCTGGAAGGAGCCGACAAGCTCATAGACCTTCATCATAACGGGCATGCCAAAGGCACCGACGATATAGCCCACGGAGCAGATCAGCGCGAAGATGCGACCGAAATCGCGGGAGCCAAAGACATCCATAACCAAAACGGTCAGGGCAGTGCCAGCGATGACGTACATTACGTCGTTCACGCCTGCTGCGAGGATGCTGAGCGTCGAGTTGCCGCTGCTCATCATGAGCATGACAAAGGAGAGGATGGAGACAGCGAGCCAGCCCAGAATAGCCTTCGTGCTGCCAAACTTATCGCAAGTGGTGCCGACGATCGGATTGAGGAACAGATCGAAGAGCGATGCAGCGGATACCATGAAGCCGCCCACCATGGGGCTAAAACCAACCTCGGAAGCATACGTCGGGAAGAGCTGATTCATGCAGCAAGTGAGCTGAACGAGACAGAGGAAGCCGATGCAGAAGAAGAAGGCAGGCGACTTAATGGCGCGCGCATAGCTAACGCCACGCGTGCTATCCTCGGTCGTCTCCTCGGTCTCGGTGACCGTCTCGCCCTCGACGTAGCCATAGGGCAGCATGCCCTTGTCCTGAGGCTTATAGCGAATAATCAGGACGGAAGCGGGGAGAATGAGCACGGCGGAGACGCCAGCGAGCACCAGATAGCCAGTCCTCCAGCCAGCGACCTCGATGACAGAGGTGATGACGGGGCTCATGATGAGCATGTAAATCGAGTTCACTGCCCAAGCGAGACCGATTGCCAGGCCACCAGATTTTTTGAACCACTGGTCAATAACGTCGGACATGGCGACGCCGGTGGTGAAGGCGAAGCAAACGCCAATCAGGGCGCCAGCGGCGATGAACATCCAGACTTCGGTGTAGAAGGCCATGCCTGCGCCGGCAGCAAGCAAAATAAGCTCGACAACGGGGAGCCAAACCTTGCCAACGACCTTGGGAATGAGTTTTCCGACAAACGGAAGAGCTGCCGCAAGACCAATGAGCGTTGCGGTGAAGTAATACGAGAAGATGGAATAGTCAAACCCGAACTCCTCGCACACGGGTGCGACGAAGGAGCCCGCGATGACGCTATAGGATCCGGTCGTGCCGGCAGACATAAGGCCGAGCGCGATTACGAGAACCCATGCGTAAACCTTGCTGCTCTTTAACTTTGCATTTTCCATTGATACAGCTCCTAGAGACCCAGAAGGGCACACATAACGGCCTTGATGGTGTGCTGACGGTTCTCTGCCTCACGGAAGATGACCGAAGCGTTGGCCTCAAAGCACTCGTCGGCAATCTCAAAGCCCTCGGTGATGATTTCGCGATGGAGGTCGTTCTTGCACTGGTCGAGGAGCATTTTGCCGACACGGTGATCTGCGTTATGGACAGAGGGAAGCTCATGCATGCAGAAGATGTCGGGATTGTTGGTGCGCTTGCACAGCTCGCTGGTGACGCGATAAGGGTACAAAGACTCGGCATCGCCCAGCCAGGAGTTGTAGTCGTCGGGATCCAGAACCTCTTCGCCGCACTCGGGGTTGATGTAGCGCCACTCCTCGGTAACGATAACGTCAACGCCATCCAGGGCATCGAGGTCAGAGGTGATGGTAAAGGTCCTATTGGGAGCGTACTTGGCGTAGCAGGCCTCCACCTCTTCGATCATTTCCTTGCACATCTGATGACGGAGGTCGTCGGGGCCGATGGCGAGGAAGTCCATGTCGAGCATAGCGCACAGACGGCCATACCACACCGGGGCGCCGGCGCAGTTGCCAACGAAAGCCATCTTCTTGCCGCGGCTCGTACGCAAACCGCCCCATTGCTCTTCCATCGTAAGAGCGTCAGCGAGCATCTGAGTCGGGTGATCGCCGAGAGTAAGGGCATTGATGACCGGGATGTCAACCAGGTCGGCGACGTCATAGAGGAACTGCTCGTCCTTCTGTGCGCGGTAGACGATGAGATCGTACATGCCGTTAAAGACGCGCATGGCATCCTTGACGGTCTCGCAGTCACCCATGTGGGAGTTGGTCAGATAAGTAAAGCCCATGCCCAAATCATTGCAGGAGGTCTCGAATGCGCAACGAGTACGGGTCGAGCCCCACTCAAAGTTGGCGAGGACGTTTTTGCCGGGGAAGTAGCGCTGGTCGACACCAGACTTCTTCTGAGCCTTAAGGTTCCAGGCAAGATCGATGAGATAGCGGAAATCCTCGGAGGAGAGATCATGGATGTTGATGTAGTCGCGACCGCGGAGGCTGTTGTTCATGCCTATTTCCTTTCGAATTATTATCAAAATTATTGTTGAATGTGTCCCCGAGGAAAACACGGATATCCCTCGGGGAGCGGTACATGTGGCGCCTAAGCCAAAGAGCGCAGGCTCTAAGGCTCACTAACGACTGGCCGCCACGTCCTTAGTCCAGCAGTGCACGCCGCCGCCGGACAGGTTAAGCGCGAGGGAATCAATCATGATGACCTTGCGATCGGGGAAGCAGCTCTCAAGAACTGCCTTGGCCTGCCCATCCTTCTCTTTCACGACCTCGCTCATGCCCTCGTGGTAATAACGCTGGCCAAGAACGACGCCGTTGCAAATCAGGAAGTTGCAGTAGCTCGCTGCGGCGTAGAAGTGGACGGGGCCCTCGGGCCAGGGGGTGCCATCCATAAACTTGCCGCCCATTTCGTCGATGAAGCCCTTATAGAGCTCGTAATCTTCATCGCCAGGGGCGATAACGACTTCAATAGGCTCGGCGGTGGGCATACGAACGATCTCGAAGGGCTTGCCCTCCCAGTCCGTTTCGTTGCTCAGGATCTCGTAGGCTGCCTCAATGCGGCGACGAGACTCTGCTCCAGCCTTGCTCGAGGCTGCCTCTTCATCGGACACCTCGGCAAGAAGAATCTTGTTCGGAGCGATAAAGCGACACATCTCATCAATGTGAGCTGCAAAGCTCATGCCAAAGACGGGAGTTCCGTCTTCCTTCTCGTCGAGGATGCCCAGTCGATAGTCGTCGTCCTCGAGCATAGGCTGCGGAAGCCAGATAACCTTGTTGAGGTTGTAGATGCGCTTATACTCGGCCTCTACTTCCTCTTTCGTGAACTCGGGATTACGCTTGCGGCATTCCGTGTCCTCGATGGCGATCAGAGTGCCGTGACCGTCAAACTCGCGGTCGCCGCCCTCCGAAACCATTTCGGAATTGACGATATCGAAGCAACCGAGCGCAACCGCCATGTGAACGGCTGCCTTACGTGCGGACTGGCACTCCGGGGAGTTCTTGTCCCACACGCCGTAATAGGTCCAAGCGGGGTTGACCATATAAGAATGGCCCTTGTCGTCGACCATGATGCTGGGACCGTTGTCGCGGACATAGAAGTTGGAGTCTTCGAACTGCGTGATCTCGATGCGATCGAGATCAACCCCCTCCTCCTTCAGGCGCGAGCAAGCCTCCTCATAGGAGCCGGGGGTGCCGCAATTGAGGTTGACCGTAACGTCGCCATACTCGAGCAGAGCCTTGATCACGTCAACGCAGGGCTGGCGGTTATCGTAGCCCTCTGCACGGATGTAATCGGGAAGCCATGTCACATAGACGTTGGAGCGCTTCTC
>CABUUE010000025.1 GCA_902494685.1 uncultured Collinsella sp. | reverse complement strand
GGGGGGCACGCCCGGTCCCGTTCCGAACCCGGAAGCTAAGCCCCATCGCGCCGAGAGTACTGCGGGGTCAGCCCGTGGGAGGCCAGGGCGCCGCTGACCGGTGGACGGCACCGAGCCGTACGCTTGAACTGAGAAGGGGGAGGCCTCGCGGCCTCCCCCTTTTTGCGTTAAGCCAGATCTAACAAACTCGCTGTGTTTTATGACCCTCGTTTGTCGCATCTTCCGTTAACGGGCTACAATAACTTAGTCTGTGCAATATGGAGGTGAACATGGCTGAAGCTGGTATCGGCGTTGATATCGTCGAGATTTCCCGCATGAAATCAATCCTTGAAAAGACGCCGTCGTTTGCTCGGCGTGTGTTTACCGAAGAAGAGTGCGCATATTGCGACGCTTCATCGCGTCCTGCGGCGCACTATGCGAGCCGTTTTGCTTCTCGTGAAGCGGTTCTCAAAGCTCTTGGTACGGGTTTTAGTCAGGGCGTCGGCCGCAAAGACGTCTCGGTGACGCGTGATAACCTCGGAAAGCCTAAAGCGGTGCTTTCGGGTCGAGCGCTCGAGATTGCTCAAGAGTTGGGTGTCGTTGAAGTTGCGCTCTCCATTACTTTGACGGGTGATCTGGCCGTAGCCAATGCCATTGCGATCACCAAGGATGCTCGACCAAAGCCTAAGGAAGAAAAGGTGAGCACCAAGGAACGCGTTGCACAAACTTATAAAGAGGCTCGCTCGGTTTTAGATGAGCTTGAGCAACTGCAAAATTCAGCTTTGACGGAGCACCAGGGCGATGCTTCGCAAGATACGCTAGGAGCATAGATGAAACCGGTTTTGAGTACCGAGGAAGTCGTTCGCCTCGAGGATATTATCGAACGCGAAGGAACTTCGAAGGCCGAGCTTATGGAACTGGCGGGTGAGTTTGCTGCTCGTGAAATTCTAAAACTCAATCCCGATCGCGTCCTTGTTCTGGTCGGTTTTGGCAACAACGGTGGTGACGGTTGGGTCGCGGCTGATATTTTGAGTCATAAGGGCGTTGACGTGGATATCGTGTCTCCGGTCGAGCCGGATGAGATTCCTGCCGCTCTGGCTCGCCATGTTGCCCGCCGTACCGCCGGTCGTGACGTGCATGTGTGTGTCGGTCCCTCGCGAGATGAGCTTGAGGTTTTGATCGATAAGGCCGACGTTGTTGTTGACGCTATCTTTGGTACCGGTTTCCACGGTGACCTGCGTGCACCGTTCTCCATCTGGATTCCGACAGTTAACGACTGCGCCGACCATGTGGTGTCCATTGATGTTCCTTCGGGTCTGAATGCCGAGACCGGTGTTGTCGACGACGACTGCATCCGTGCCGAGCGCACGGTCACGATGATCACGCCCAAGATCGGACTCTACAGCGCTGATGGCCCAGAGTACGCCGGTGATCTGGTGTGCGGTGGCCTCTATGATCGCCTTGATGAGGTCATCGATGATGTCGACCATGCCGCCGAGATTGTCGAGCCCGGTGACCTGGTGGATTTCTTTGCTCCGCTGCCCACGAATATCGATAAGTATTCTCGCGGTTCCGTCCTTATTGTCGCCGGCTCGGCGCAGTATCCTGGCGCTGCTATTATGGCCGCCAAGTCTGCTGCCCGCGCGGGTGCCGGCTATGTGGCTGTCGCGACGCCCGATGCGTGTGCCAATCTTATTCGCATGGCACTTCCTTCGATTCCCGTCTTTGCTATTCCGTCTGATTCCCGCGGCTCCTTTGGCGCCGCTGCGCGCATGACTGTGTGCGAGATTGCAAAGAAGTACAGCTGTGTACTGTGCGGTCCCGGTATGACGACATCTGCCGGCGCTATGCAGGTGGTTTCGGGCTTGCTCGAGCTTGATGTACCGCTTATTTTGGACGCCGATGCACTCAACTGCCTTGCTAAGATTGCCATTGACGGTATTGATAGTAATCCCGAGATGTATCGTCGCGAGCAGCCGTTGGTTATGACGCCGCACTATCGTGAGCTTTCGCGTCTGGTTGCCGGTGACGAGGTGAACGACCTTGGTACCGCGATTGCGGCCGCGCAGAAGGTTGTCTGGGCTGCAGGCTCCGACAATCTGGTGGTCATTGCCAAGGGGCCGACGACGGCTATCTGTGGCGTTGAGCGTGTGCTGCTGCCGCTCTCGGGTCCGGCTTCTCTGGCAACTGCCGGTTCGGGTGATGTTCTCGCGGGTATTTTGGCCGGCACGCTTGCCACCATGCGCGACGAGATGGATCGTTGGGAGTTGCTGTATTCGTACGCCGTCGCACTTCACAGCTACGCCGGTTTTGCCGCGGCGACGGAGTATGGTGAGAAGAGCGTCATCGCGACCGATCTTATCGACTTGATCGGTCCTGCCATGGAACTGGCGGCAAAGGATGCGCTCGAAGATCTGGGAATCATGGACGAAGGGTCGGATGACTAATCATGAATAAAGCCGATTTGACGCGCTGGTCCTGGGTCGAGATCGACCGCGGGGCGCTCCGTCGCAACACGAGGGCCTATAAGAACTTGCTGAATCCACGTCAGCGCCTGTGCTGCGTGGTCAAGGCCGATGCTTATGGTCATGGAGCTGTTGAGTGCGCCAAGATCATGTATTCGGCCGGTGCCGACATGTTTGCCGTGGCGACGGTTAACGAGGGCGTTGAGCTCCGACAGGGCGGGATTACGAAACCCATCCTCATCCTAAGCGAGCCGCCTATCGAGGCCATTCCGACGTTGCTCGAGTTTGATATCATGCCCTCGGTCTATACGTCTGACTTTGCTCTTGCGTATGGCGAATGTGCCGTCGCGGCGGGCAAAGTGGGCAAGTATCATCTCGCCATCGAGACGGGCATGAATCGTATCGGCGTTCACTACACGCAGGTGCTCGACTTTGTCCGCGGTATAAATTTCCATCGTGGTATTCAGTGCGACGGCGTATTTACGCACTTCGCCACGGCCGATGAACCTTCGGGCTGGGACTACAAGCTGCAGTGTCAGCGCTTTACCGAGGCCGTTCAGGCCATTAAGGATGCGGGTTTTGAGTGCGGTATCGTGCACTGCGCCAATACGCCGTCCTCGATGCTCGACCCCTCGATGCATTTTGATATGATCCGCGCCGGCGTTGGCTTGTATGGCATGCAGCCGTGCGAGCTGAGTGGCCGCGTGATGCAGCTTGACCCCGTTATGAGCGTCCATGCGCGCGTGACGCGCGTGGCACACCCTGCGATGGGTGAGGGCGTGGGCTACGGTTTTACCTACCGCGTACCGCGTACGCGCGTTCAGATCTGCACGCTGCCGATCGGTTATGCCGACGGCCTATCGCGTACGCTTTCCAATCGTATGGATGTGCTGTATCGCGGCGAGCGCGTGCATCAGGTTGGCAATATCTGCATGGACCAGTTTATGGTCGCCATTCAGTCCAACCCGGCACACGAGATTCCCGAGGCCGAGTATGGTGACGAGATGATTATTGTCGGCCGCGATGGCGATGCCGAGATTACCATGGACGAGATGGCCCGACTGCGCGGAACGATTAACTACGAGGTCGCCTGCGGCTTTGGCATGCGTCTCGACAAGGTCTACGTGTAGGAGCCGCTATGGGCGTCATGCACATCCCCGGCCATACCCATCAGGCGCCACGTGAGGTCGCACTCGAGGAAATTGAGGCCGTTCTGGGCGATTGTCACCTCTGCCAGCTCTACCAGTCGCGTCACAATATCGTGTTTGGCGTGGGAAACCCCCGCGCTCGCGTGATGTTTATCGGTGAGGCGCCGGGCCGCAATGAGGATTTGCAGGGCGAGCCCTTTGTGGGGGCGGCAGGCGAGGACCTCAACGGCATTTTGTCGCTGGCGGGGCTCAAACGCGAAGACGTCTACATTGCCAACGTGCTTAAGTGCCGCCCGCCGGGAAACCGCAATCCGCGTCCCGAGGAAGTGCTGGCTTGCTCGCCGTTTTTGCGTGAGCAGATTCGAAGCATCTGGCCTGATATTATCGTGACGCTCGGCAACCCCGCGACGCACTTTGTGCTTAAGACCGAGATTGGCATTACTAAGCTGCGCGGCAGGTTCCACCAGATGGGGCATTTTGTAGTAATGCCCACTTTTCATCCGGCAGCAGCGCTGCGCAATCCGGCGTGGCAGGAGCTGCTGGAGGAAGACTTTAAGATGCTGGGCGATTATCTGGAGCGACATCCCGCACCAGAGGACGCCTCGGAATAATAAGGAGCATATATGTCCCTGGAGCGCCTGGGGGTAGGTACTTACAAAACGACTTGCGCTGCCGATACGGAGTACTTTGGCGAGCTAATTGCACCGTGCCTTGAGGACGGAGATGTGCTCATCCTGACCGGTGGCCTGGGAGTGGGCAAAACTCACTTTACCAAGGGCGTCTCGCGCGGGCTGGGCGATGGGCATATGGTTACGAGTCCTACGTTTGCGCTCATGGCCGTTCACGATCAAGGTCGTATTCCGCTGTTTCACTTTGATCTATACCGCCTGGAGCATGCCTACGAGCTCGAGGATACGGGCATTTTCGATGTGCTGGGCTATGAGGGTGCTTGCCTGCTGGAATGGGGCGAACAATTCCAGGACGAGCTGACGGATGAGTACCTTTCGGTGACGCTCAAGCGTGATGAGGGCGACAGCGATGTGCGAACGATAACGCTTGAGGCGCACGGTGACCGCGCAATGGAGCTTTCCCATTTGATTGATAAGGCTGTACAAGATGAGCTTGCATAACGACAACGCGCTGGTGGTGGCGCTCGATACCTCGACCGACATGCTTGCCTGCGCGGCAAGCTGGATTGATGGGCAGACGGGCGAGACGAAGCTCGTGAGTGGCGACCACATGTGTCGCCGTCACGCCAACGTTGAGCTCGTGAATACCGTTGATGGCGTGCTGGCTCAAACCGGTCTGGATCGCAGCGATGTTGGTTGCTACGTGGTCGGCCGCGGTCCGGGGTCGTTTACGGGTGTGCGCATCGGCATCTCCACTGCCAAGGGCCTCGCACGTGGTGCCAATGTTCCGCTGCTGGGCGTGTCGACGCTCGACGCTTGCGCTTGGACGGCGTGGAAGGCTGGTGTGCGCGGCAAGCTTGGTATCTTGGCCGATGCTATGCGCGGTGAGGTATATCCGGCGCTGTATATGCTGGTCGATGAGGGCCCCGAGCGTCAATTTGAGCGCGAACACGTGGTCAAGGCCGCCGTGGCGCTCGATGAGTGGCGCCAAGCAGCGGACTGGGACCAGGTTCAGCTGACCGGTGACGGTCTCGTGCGCTATGGCAAGCTGCTGGGTGAGGACGAGACCGCCCGCTGCGTGGAGCGCGACCTGTGGTGGCCTTCGGGCGAGGGCTTGCTGCTCACGCACGCTGCGGGTGACGGCGATCCGGCCCGCGTCCTGCCGATTTACACGCGCCTTTCGGATGCCGAGGAAAACGAGCGCAAGCGTCTTGGTCTTGCCGAGAGTGCGCAGAGCGAAATTACGGGCGTTGCCGATGAGCTCGCCGGTCGTCATCTGCAGTTCCGTCCCATGGGCGCGGCGGATGCCGAGGGCGCGAGCGCGCTAGAGGCTGCCTGCTTTGAAGGTGCCGGACACGAGGCGTGGACGCCGGGCATGTTCCTGTCCGAACTGGGCGAGGACGTCGCTGCGCCGCGTAGTTGGTGGGTGGCACACGACGACGGCAAGCTGCTGGGCCTTGCCGGCGGTATGGTCGTGGACGGTGATGTGCAGATTCTGGATGTCGCCGTCGACTCGGCACATCGCCGTGAGGGCATTGCCCGCAAGCTGCTGTCGCATGTGAGCTATGATGCCCAGATGCTCGGCTGCACCACGGCTTCGCTCGAGGTCGAGGACGGCAACGAGGGAGCGATCGCGCTTTATAACGCTCTGGGCTTTACCGAGGCAGGACGGCGCCGCGGCTACTATGGTGCCGGCAAGGATGCCATCGTCATGACGGCCCCGCTGCCCCTCGTGCTTCCGGTCGACAATGCTTCGCCCGAGCCGACGGCGGCAGAGCAGCGCGTATGGCCGCTGCCTGCGCCCGGGCGCTCCGAGGGGGAGCGTGCCGAAATTGAGCGCCGCCGCCTAGTGCTCGCTATCGAGAGTTCCTGCGACGAGACGGCCGTGGCGATTATCGATGCGGATGGCAATATGCTGGCTAACCAGGTGTCGACGCAGATTGATTTCCATGCCCGTTTTGGCGGCGTGGTGCCCGAAATCGCCTCGCGCAAGCACGTTGAGGTGATTGTGGGTGTCGTGGATGCGGCGCTCGAGGATGCCGCAGCATCGCTGGGCCTTACGGGCGGAGCCATTGCCCCCAGCGAGCTTGCCGCCGTGGGCGTGACACAGGGTCCGGGCCTGGTGGGCGCGCTCGTGGTTGGCGTCGCCTTCGCCAAGGGCTTTGCCTACGCTGCCGGCAAGCCGCTCGTGTGCGTCAATCATCTTGAGGGTCATCTGTTTGCCAACCTGCTGGCGCAACCCGACCTCAAACCGCCGTTTATCTTCACGCTTGTCTCGGGCGGGCACACCATGCTCGTGCACGTGAAGGCGTGGGGCGACTACGAGGTGCTCGGTGAGACGCTCGACGACGCTGTGGGCGAGGCCTTCGACAAGGTAGCCAAGGCGTTGGGTCTGGGCTATCCCGGTGGCCCCATCATTTCCAAGCTGGCCGAGACGGGCAACCCCAAGGCGATCGATTTCCCCCGTGCGCTTAACAGCAGGGGAGACTATCGCTTCTCGCTTTCGGGCCTCAAGACGGCGGTGACGCTCTACATCGAGCAAGAGACCAAGGCCGGGCGCACGATTCACCTTCCCGATCTGGCGGCTTCGTTTGAGGCAGCTGTCTTTGACGTGCAGTACAAGAAGGCCAAAAACGCATTGCACGCTACCGGATGCAAGGAATACTGCATTGGTGGCGGCGTCTCGGCCAACCCGCATCTGCGCGAGATGATGATCAAGAAGCTTGGGCGTCAGGGGATTCGCGTAACGGTGCCGCCCTTGTCTGCCTGTACCGATAACGCAGCCATGATCGCGGAGGTCGCTCGCCGTAAATTCGACCGAGGTGAAATCTCGCCGTTCGACGTCGACGCCGATCCAAACATGACGCTGTAGCTGGTACGGCGCGGTCCCCGGACGGAGGGGCCGGATATAAGGTTTCCTGCTCTACAGTCCTGCGCAAGACGAAGGCCACATTAAGTGGCCTTCTTTGCGTGCGGAACTCGCGATAAAGTTCATATGCGCCGCCCGGCTCCCGCGGCTCTCAGGGGCAACTCTCATGCAAAAACTGTCGTGGGGTAAAGTCCGAGGTCAGTGGCGTTTTATACCGAGAATTTCAAAAAAAGTTGAAAATTCATTACAAATTTGCATTGACTTTAGGTAACTAAAGTTTCATACTCCTTTTCAACCACTGGGGGATGTGAACACGCACGGATCGTTCGCATCATGATTGAAGAGGATTTCTTAGACATGTTCACGCATCAGCTAAACATTATCAGCGTAGTAATTATCTGATGCGGGTTAGCACATACAGCTAGCCCGTACGATAACGGGCGGCTGATGAAGATGAGGGCCGTCGAGCGCAACCGACGGCCCTCATTTTTTATGTCTGGGAAGTTCTTTTTAGAGGAGGAAATGTAATGAACGGAGTTTTGCTCATGGTTGTGGCCGCGGCGGTGCTCGCCTGCGGCTATCTGGGCTATGGTCGATGGCTGGCCAACAAGTGGGGCGTTGACAAAGAGGCCCTCACGCCGGCCAAGCGCATGAAGGACGGCAAGAGCTTCTCGCCCGTCTCCGCCTTCACCGCGTTCTCGCACCAGTTCAGCTCGATCTGCGGTGCTGGCCCTGTTACGGGTACGATCGTCGCCATGGCCTTTGGCTGGCTGCCCGTCGTGCTCTGGGTCCTCGTCGGCGGCATCTTCTTTGGTGCCGTCCACGACTTTGGTGCCCTGTACGCTTCGATGAAGAACAACGGCAAGTCGCTCGCTCAGCTCATCGAGAAGTACATCGGCAAGACCGGCCGTCGCCTGTTCCTGCTGTTCTGCTGGCTGTTCTGCATCATCGTCATCGCCGCCTTCACCGACATGGTCTGCAAGACGTTCATGTTCACCCCGGCCGTTGACGCTTCTGGTGCTGCTACCGGTGCCGTCGACTTCACCAAGTCCTATGCCGCCGGCTGCGCTGGTACCATCTCCATCCTGTTCACCTTCGTCGCTATCGCCTTTGGTTGGGCCCAGAAGAAGTTCAACCTCACCGGCGCTGCCGAGTTCGTCACCGGCGTGGTCCTCATGGTTCTCATGTTCGCCGTCGGTATGCAGTTCCCGGTCTACCTGGATAAGTTCCAGTGGTTCGCCGTCGTCATGGTCTACCTGGTCTTCGCTGGCGCTATGCCCATCCAGATGCTCAAGACCCCGCGTGACTACCTCACTTCCATCATGATGATCGTCATGATCGTCTGCGCTGTCCTCGGCATCGTCGTCCTGGGCGTCAACGGTCAGGCCACTATCACCGCTCCGGTCTTCACCGGCTTCTCCACTGCCTCCGGCATGATGTTCCCGGTCCTGTTCGTCTCCGTCGCTTGCGGTGCTCTCTCCGGTTTCCACAGCCTCGTTTCTTCCGGCACCTCTTCTAAGCAGGTCGAGAAGGAGCAGGACGCCGTCAAGGTCGGTTACGGCGCAATGATCGTCGAGTCCTTCGTCGGCATCCTTGCCATCATCGTCGCCGGCATCATGTTCTCCGACATGAACACCGCCGGTACCGGCGCCCTCAACGCCGGCGTCGCTTCCACCCCGTTCCAGATCTTCGCCGCTGGCATCTCCCGCGGTATGCAGGCCTTCGGTGTTGACGGCACGCTCGCTACCGTCTTTATGACCATGAACGTCTCCGCTCTGGCCCTGACCTCGCTCGACGCCGTCGCCCGCATCGCCCGCACTTCGTTCTCCGAGTTCTTTGCCCAGACCAACGACGCTCTGGCCATCGAGTCCAAGGCCGGCTACATGAAGGTCCTCGGCAACCCCTGGTTCGCCACGGTCGTCACCCTGCTTCCCGGTCTCGCCCTCGCTTTTGGTGGCTATGCCAACATCTGGCCGCTCTTTGGTGCTTCCAACCAGCTGCTCGGCGGCATGACCATGATCACCCTCGCCGTGTTCTGCAAGTGCACCGGCCGCAAGGGCTGGATGCTCTACGTGCCCGTCGTCTTCCTGCTCTGCTGCACCTTCACCTCGCTGGTCCAGAGCGCCATGGGCTGCATGGCCGCTGTCCAGGCTTACGGCTTCTTCGGCACCATCCCGGCTACCGCCACCACGGCCGCCGTCTCCGTCGCCGCCACCAAGGGCCTGCAGCTTGTCTTCGCCGTCCTGCTGATGGTCCTGGGCCTCATCGTCGCCGTCAACTGCCTCAAGGAGCTCTTCGGCAAGGAGGCCGGTTCCATGCCCGACGAGGAACCCGAGTGGTCCGAGATGGGCAAGGCCGAGTATGGCCGCGCCGCTGCCGCTGAGGCTCCTGCCGACGCCGAGGCCGCCAAGGCTTAGTCGACCTGACGAGTTGAACGTCACATCTATATGACTCGGAAAGACCGGGTCCGCGACTTCGCGGGCTCGGTCTTTTTTCATGCAAAAGCGGGTGACGCTCGAGTGTTCTCGCAGATGTTTTGCGTGGATAAGGGCGCGCGTTGTACCATATAGACGTATATGTGTGCATATGAAAGGGGCCCCGTGGCCAAGACGGTATATTCCGATAACCAACAAAATGTCGATGCTCTGGCTGAGCGTCTGAGCGGACAAACGTCGCTTTCTGCCGAGCGGGCAAAGCTGGTTGCCTACGACCTGCTCTGCCGCAAGGCACTCAAGATTAAGTCGAGCGCGCTGGCGCAGATTTTCCGCTCCGTCGATAAGGAATGCGACACCAAGGCGATGCGCGATGAGCTTATCGCGGCAAAGATCGTGACCAAGATCGAAGGTAGCGGCATTAACGGGCGCCCGGCGTTCTATACCATCAATGCTGAGATCCGCGATGCCCAGGAGCAGCCTGCCGAGTCCGTCGAGGGTTTTGTCGTCGAGGATTCCGCTGACGTACCTGCTGTGGAAGAAGCTGCTCCGCGTGAGCATGTCGATACCGATGAGTTGCTCGATGAGAGCGTCGTGCGTGCCTTTACGGCCAAGGCAGGACGCGGCGGTTTTGGCGGGGGCGGCAAGCGCGATGCGCAGCGCCGCGCCCAGCAGGAGCGCTTCCGTCGCGCCGTTGCTCAAAAGGGTGAGACGGATGCTGAGGCCGTCGAGGAAAAGCCCGTTGGGATGCAGGAGCCGACTCGCACTCAAGAGCATACTGAGATCCAGGAGCCCAAGCGTCGCCGCGGTGCCCACTTTAAGGCCGAGCAGCGAGGTATTGCATGCGAGGTCCAGGATTCCGCCGAGGCTGCTGACGCGTCCGATGAACCGGCCAAGAAGGCTCCGGGTTCATGCCGTCCCGGACGTGGTTTTGCGGGGCGCGCGTATCCCGTAAGGCATCAGGAGAAGAGCGAGCCGGCTTCGACCACTCAGGACGAGAAGGCCGAGAAGGCCGTTGAGCCGGCGGCTCGCGAACAGAAGCCTGCTGAGCCGCAGCTTGAGGTTGATGCCGAGGCCAAGGGCCAGCAGCCTACTGATGAGCAGGCGGAGCAGGGCACGTCGAGCAAGCCTCGCCGCCGTCGCCATCGTGGGGGCCGCAGTTCCCATGCCGAGGCTGCAGCCGAGAAGACCACGCCGCAGGACGAGGATGCGAAGGTCGAGGTTTCTTCGGGGCAGCCTAAGCGCCAGCCGGCGAAGGAGAGCAAGTTCGATCGTCCGCAGAAGCAGGCGCCTATGCCGAAGCGCGAGCGCAATTCCCAAGGCGATTCTAAGCGCAAGTCTCAGAAGAAGCCGGAGTCTACCGCAGCAGATACCGCTGCCCAGCAGCCCAAGTCGGCAGTCCACGGCGAGGTCGCGGCGTTTGCCCTTGTCCGCGTTTTAGGCAGGCAGCTGCTCAAAGTTGTCCCTACGCCTACGGCGCTCTCTAAGATCAAGGAGCAGCAGACACAGATCGTAAAGGTCGAGGGCAAGGACGGCAAAAAGGCTCCGCAGCGCACTCAGCACAACGAGATGTCCAACCGCAAGATTGCCGAGGAAATCGCAATCATCCAGGCTTGGATCGAGCAGAACCGAGGTGCCGATACGCCGGTTGCCTCGCGCCGCCAGCGTGCCTACCAGATCTTTAACGACGAGAAGGCTTTTGACGGCAAGCACGGTGAGCGCCTGATCAGACGTATGACCGAAAAGGGCATTAGCATGCAGGCGATCAAGGTCGCCCCCAATCGCCCCGTGCACTTTACGGGCTTCTTTACGCTGGGTGCCGACAAGCCGTTCATTATGGTCGAGAACCTGGATACCTACGACGAGATCGTCAAGCTCCTGCGCGGACGCAAACATGCCAAGCTCTTTGGTACCAAGGTGGGCGGCGTGATTTTTGGCGGCGGCTGCAAGGCGAGCGTCTCGCACGCACTGGATGATTATCTGGCTGAGATTGGCTATCGCTTTAACTACGTCTACTACGTGGGTGATATCGATCGCGAGGGCGCGCGCATCGTCGAGCAGGCTCGCAATGCCAATGTGGTTGAGATTCGCCTGCATGCCGGCATGTACCGCGCCATGCTCGCCGAGCATAAGCGTCGCGTGAAGGCCGGCGGCGAGTGCGAGCCCGCGGCTGCCAACCAGGGCGTGCCGCAGAACCTGGCAGCGACGATCAAGGATCTGCCCATGGTTACGCGCGTGCAGTTCCGCAACGTGCTACGTGAAGGCGGGCGCATTCCGCAGGAGATTCTGATGACCGCAGACTATCGGGATGGCGACTCGGGAAGCTTCGACCGCATGCTCAACAACTAGGGCGTTCGGCCCCGGGAGAGCGGGGACACCGGCTTAGGTTTCCTGCTCTACAGTCCTGCTCACGACGGAGGCCACATTAAGTGGCCTCCTGTTCGTGCGGAACTCGCGATAAACCTAAGCCGGTGTCCCCG
>CABUUE010000024.1 GCA_902494685.1 uncultured Collinsella sp. | reverse complement strand
GGGCGCCCGCGACTTCATCGTTCCCAGCCGTATTCAGCCGGGTAACTTCTACGCGCTGCCGCAGTCCCCGCAGCTTCTGAAGCAGCTGCTTATGGTCGGTGGCGTCGAGCGCTACTACCAGGTTGCCAAGTGCTTCCGCGACGAGGACCTGCGTGCCGACCGTCAGCCCGAGTTCACCCAGGTCGATATCGAGATGTCCTTCGTGGACCAGAACGACGTCATGAGCGCGCTCGAGGAAGTTCTGTCCGATGCCTTCGGCCGCATGGGCGTCGAGATGCCCACGCCGCTGCGTCGCATGAACTACTGGGAGGCCATGGACACCTATGGCTCCGACAAGCCCGATACCCGCTATGGCATGCACCTGGTCGACCTGACCGACATCTTTGCCAACTCCAAGTTCAAGGTCTTTGCGACTGCCGCGAACGAGGAGGGTTCTGTCGTCAAGGCCATCAACGCCAAGGGCGCCGGTGCCTGGGCACGTGCCAAGATCGATAAGCTTGCCGGCGTGGCCTCCACGTTTGGCGCCAAGGGTCTGGCCTGGATCGCTTTTCGCGAGGACGGCTCCATCAACAGCCCCATCGTCAAGTTCTTCTCGGACGAGGAGATGGCCGCTCTGCGCGAGCGCATGGACGTCGAGCCCGGCGACCTTGTGATGTTCGCCGCCGGCCCGCGCCTGCTCTCTGACGAGATTCTGGGCGGCATGCGTTCTCACATGGCCAACGCGCTCGACATCAAGCGCGAGGGCCACGACTTCCTGTGGGTCGTCAACTTCCCGCTGTTCCACTGGGATGAGGACCGCAAGGCCTATGCCGCCGAGCACCAGCCCTTCACCCTGCCGACCGAGACCGACATCGCCAAGATCGAGGCCGACCCGTTGGCAGCCGGTTCTTGCACCTACGACTTTGTCATGGACGGCTTTGAGGCCGGCGGCGGCGGTATGCGTATCCACAACGCCGAGATGCAGATGTCCATGCTCAAGCTCCTGGGCTTTACCGAGGAGCGCGCCGAGTCTCAGTTTGGCTTCCTCATGGAGGCCCTCAAGTTTGGTGCGCCCCCGATGGGCGGTTTCGCTCTGGGCCTGGACCGCGTGTGCATGCTGCTTACCGGTTCCGACTCCATCCGCGACGTCATGGCGTTCCCCAAGACGGCTAGCGGCTCCGACCTTATGTCGGGCGCCCCGAGTGCCGTTAGTGGCGCCCAGCTCAAGGACGTCAGCCTGCGTCTGATGTAGGCGAGCGACTACATATTGCCTGTAACGAGGGAAGGACGTGTGCCTTCCCTCGTTTTTTTCGGAACGGGGGTGCGCCGGTAACGTACAATAGCTACCACGTGGCTGGGTTTTGCCGGCCGAATGTGCGATGTCGTGGGAGGGGACATGGTCGAGTTTACAAAGACGATTAAAGATCCGTTGGGATTGCATGCCCGCCCGGTTGCGCTGCTTTATGACATTATCGCCAAGCATCGTAGTGACGTGTCGGTTTCGATTGGCAATCGTCATGTCGATGGCCGCGACGTTATAGGGCTCATGGCACTCTGTGGCGAATGTGGCGAGGACATCGTGTTCCGCGTTTCGGGCGTGGATGAGGCCTCCTGTGTCACATCGATCAGAAATCTCTCGCTCTAAGCATGATAGGGCGCGGTAAAGGATGGTCCTTTGCCGCGCCTTTTCGTTTCGTATAGGAAACTTTTTCGAAATCTGAATGGGGACCCTTTCCAAAAAGTTAACCACGTGCTAGTTTACTATAGCGAACATAGACGTGGTTAACTTTTTACGCGTCGATGTTGAGGACGAACTGACGTTAGGAGCAACTCATGTCTTGCGGACCGCAGATGCCGGCCATGCCGCTTTCGATGGTAAAAGCGGGCGAAACCGTGCGCGTGTCTCGTGTAAAGGGCAATGAGGACATGAAACACCACCTCAAGGACCTCGGCTTTGTCGAGGGCAACGAAATCCACGTGGTGAGCTCGAGTGGTGCCAATATCATCGTCACGGTGCTGGGCACACGCTTTGGCATCGATTCCAAGGTTGCCATGCACATCATGACCGTCGGTTAGTCAGCAGCATTTCATAAAAACCGAAAGGGGGACAAGAGGATGAAGACGTTGGGTGACGTTAAGGTGGGCGAGAGCTCTACCATCGTCAAGCTTCACGGTGAGGGTGCGCTTCGCCGCCACCTTATGGACCTGGGGCTCATCAAGGGCACTTCGTTCAAGGTCGTGAAGGTTGCACCGCTCGGTGATCCGGTCGAGATCAACGTGCGCGGCTACGAGCTTTCCATCCGCAAGGAGGAGGCGGCCGTCGTCGAGGTCCAGTAAGGGCTCGCGACGTATATTTCTGCAGATAAAGTTAGGTTTTTCTAACTTAATGCAGCATCTTTGAAGCACATTATCCAGCCTGCGCGGAGAAAGCAGCGCAGGCACACAAGGAAGAAGGATTGAATGGCGGATTCTCAGATCCATGTCGCGCTGGCGGGTAACCCCAACTGCGGCAAGACCACGCTTTTCAACCTGATCACCGGCGCCAACGGCTACGTTGGCAACTGGCCCGGCGTCACGGTTGAGAAAAAGGAGGCCAAGCTCCTAAGCGACAAGAACGTTACCATCACGGACCTCCCCGGCATCTACTCGCTTTCCCCCTACAGCCCCGAGGAGCAATGCTCGCGCGATTACCTTATGAGCGGCGAGCCCGATGTCGTCGTCCAGGTTGTCGACGCCACCAACCTCGAGCGCAACCTGTACCTGGCGCTTCAGGTTATCGAGACCGGCCTGCCCGTGGTCGTCGCCCTCAACATGGCCGACTTGGTCGAGAAGAACGGCGACAAGATCGACACGGACAAGCTCTCCAAGAAGCTCGGCTGCCCGGTTATGATGATCTCCGCTCTTAAGAACAAGGGCATCAAGGAGCTGTTCGAGCAAGTCAAGAAGTCCGCTGCTTCCAAGGGCCAGGTGCCGGAGCACAAGTTCGACTCCTCCATCGAGGACGTTCTGGACCACATCGAGAACAACCTGCCGGCAAGCGTCCCCGCCAACAAGCGCCGCTACTATGCCGTCAAGCTGTTCGAGCGCGATGCGGACGCCTGCAAGCTCATCAACCTCACCAAGGAGAAGGCCGCTCGCGTCGAAGAGCTGGTCGCTCAGTGCGAGCAGGACTGCGACGATGACGCCGAGTCCATCATCACCGGTGAGCGCTATGGCGTCATCGCGCACATCATCGATGAGTGCATGACCAAGGCTCCTGCCAAGATGAGCACCTCCGAGAAGATCGACCGTGTGGTCACCAACCGTATCCTGGGCCTGCCGATCTTTGTCGTTATCATGTTCTGCGTGTACTACATCGCCGTTTCCACCTTGGGCGGCACGGTGACCGACTTTACCAACGACCAGCTCTTCGGCACCGACGGCTGGTATGTGCTCGGCCAGGGTCGCGACGCCTACGACGCGGCCGTCGAGGCTGCAGGCGACGACGCCGATTCGGTTGATCCGGCGGAGTATGGCCCCTATGTCCCGGGTATTACCACCGTGGTGCACGACGCCCTTGTGGCGGGCGGCACCGAGGACGGTGGCCTGGTCGATTCGCTGGTCTGCGACGGTATCGTCGGTGGTTTGGGTGCCATCTTCGGCTTCGTCCCGCAGATGTTCCTGCTCTTTGTGATGCTGTCTTTCCTGGAGGACTGCGGCTACATGGCTCGCGTCGCCTTCATCATGGACCGCGTGTTCCGCCGCTTTGGTCTGTCCGGTAAGTCGTTTATCCCCATGCTCGTGTCCTCAGGCTGCGGCGTCCCCGGCGTCATGGCCACCAAGACCATCGAGAACGAGAAGGACCGCCGCATGACGGTCATGACCACCACGTTCATCCCCTGCGGCGCCAAGCTGCCGATTATCGCCCTGCTCATGGGCTCCATCATTGGCGATTCTTCCACCACGGCCGCATGGATCAGCCCGCTTTTCTACTTCCTGGGTGTTTTTGCCGTCATCGCCTCGGGCCTCATGCTCAAGAAGACCAAGCTCTTCGCTGGTCGCCCGACGCCGTTCGTTATGGAGCTTCCTGCCTACCACTTCCCGGCGATCCGCTCTTGGGCGCTGCACGTGTGGGAGCGCTGCTGGGCCTTTATCAAGAAGGCCGGCACGGTCATCTTCGCGTCCACTGTCGTGGTTTGGTTCCTGTCCAACTTTGGTAGCTACAACGGCTCCTTTGGCTTCCTGCCTGCGATGGACGGCATCCCCGAGGAGTTCATGGACTACTCCGTGCTTGCCATGCTCGGCAACCTGGTCGCTTGGATCTTCGCCCCGCTCGGCTTTAGCACCTGGCAGGCAACCGCGCTGACCGTCTCGGGCCTCGTCGCCAAGGAGAACGTCGTCGCCACTGCTGGCTCGCTGCTGTCCGTTGCCGATGCCGGCGAGACCGATCCGAGCCTGTGGACCGCATTTGCCGGTATGTTCCCGACCATGGGCGCTTGCGTTGCCTTTGGCGCATTCAACCTGCTGTGTGCTCCGTGCTTTGCCGCCATTGGCACCATCCGCAACCAGATGGACTCTGGCAAGTGGACCGCGATTGCCATCGGCTACGAGTGCGCCTTCGCTTGGGTCATTGGCCTGTTCATCAACCAGTTCTACAACCTGCTTGTTCTTGGACAGTTTGGTATCTGGACGATTGTGGCCATCGTGCTGCTGGTTGCGATGCTCTTCCAGATCTTCCGTCCCATGCCCAAGCATGCATGGACCGACGAGGACGAGACCAATACTGCTTCCGCCGCAGTTTCCGCTTAAGTCCGAATAAGGATTAGCCCCTTTCCGCGAGCCCGGGTGTCCCAGCGACACTCGGGCTTTTTGGTGGGGGAGATGTGGCGTTTCCGCAGATAAAACCGACCAAAATAAACCTGTCCCTTTTTGGCAGGTGGAGAATGGGGTAAAGTAAGCGGAGGTTAACTAGAGGAGGCTTGCTATGGCACCTATCGATATTGTTGTACTGGCTGTTATCGGTATTGCGTTTGTCGCTGTATGCGTGCGCATCTACCGCAAGGGAACCTGTGCCGACTGCGCACAGGGTGGCGTTTGCACGGGGCATTGCTCCAACAAAAAGACGTGCGCCGCACATAAAGGCGTGGATAAGATCGCCGAAGACTTGGGCCGCGGTATTCATTAGCCGACCGGCGTTTGGGCATGTATGGGTGCGGATACGGCGGTTGCTGATACAATAGGTGTGTCAGTAACTGCCGCCGAGCGGCTCAAACGAAAGGAACCCTGTATGGAGTCTTCCGCCTATCCGATGCTCTTTAGCCCGATCAAGGTCGGTACGACCGAGGTCAAGAACCGCGTCTTTATGCCGCCGGTGTCCACGAACCTGGCCGATCATGGCTATGTGACCGACGACTTGGTCGATCATTACCGTGCCCGTGCCAAGGGCGGCGTTGGCCTCATCATTACCGAGGTCGTGACGGTCGAGCCCACCTACACCTATCTGCCGGGTGACATGTGCTGCTACGACGACACGTTTATCCCTGGCTGGGAAAAGCTCGCCGCGGCCGTCCACGAGTACGGCTGCAAGATCATGCCGCAGCTCTTTCACCCTGCCTACATGGCCTTTAACATTCCGGGCACGCCGCGCCTGATCGCTCCGTCCTTTGTGGGGCCGTCCTATGCCCGCGAGGCACCGCGTCCTATCACGGTCGACGAGATCCACGAGCTCACGCATCAGTTTGGCGACGCTGCCGTGCGCATGCAGAAGGCCGGCGTCGATGGCGTCGAGGTCCATGCGGCACACGCCCACGGCATGCTCGGCGGCTTTTTGACCCCGCTCTACAATAAGCGTACCGACGAGTACGGCGGCTCGCTCGACGCCCGCATGCGCTTCTTGCTCGAGGTCATCGCCGAGATTCGCGAGCGCTGCGGCAAGGACTTTATCATCGACGTCCGCATCTCGGGCGATGAGTACACCGATGGCGGCCTGACTCTCAACGACATGATCTACGTCTCGCGTCGCCTGGAGAAGGCCGGCGTCGACATGATTCATGTCTCGGGCGGCACCACCATCAAGCGCGGTTCCGCCATTCCCGCCGCCGGTACCCAGCAGGCCTCGCACGCTGCCTGCTCGCGCGAGATCAAAAAGCACGTCAACATTCCCGTCGCCACCGTCGGCCGCATCAACGAGGCCTGGATCGCCGAGGAGCTGATCGAGGACGGCGCTGCCGACATCTGCATGATGGGCCGCGCCAATCTGTGCGATGCCGAGTTCTGCAACAAGGCGGCCGCCGGCAACGCCGATGACATCCGCCCCTGCATCGGCTGTCTGCGCTGCCTGAACGGCATTATGTTCGGCAAGCGCATCTCCTGCACCGTCAACCCCGATGTTGAGCGCGACGAGGCCGGTTACGAGCCTGCCGCCGAGGCT
Source organism: uncultured Collinsella sp. (assembly GCA_902494685.1). Lineage (GTDB taxonomy): Bacteria > Actinomycetota > Coriobacteriia > Coriobacteriales > Coriobacteriaceae > Collinsella. Next base: position 5,738 of record CABUUE010000024.1, on the reverse strand, counting down.
AAGAACGTGCTCGTTGTGGGCGCTGGTCCTGCGGGCATGGAGGCAGCCTACATTGCTGCCAAGCGCGGCCACAACGTGGTGCTCGTGGATAAGCAGGACGAGCCGGGCGGCGAGATGCGCATCGCAGCCGTTCCGCCGGCAAAGCAGGAACTCACCCGCGTGATCAAGTATCAGTACCGTCGCCTCGCCGAGGCCGGCGTCACATGCGTCTTTGGTACCGAGCTCTCGGCCGAGGACATTCAGCGCGACTACGCCGGCTACGAGGTTGTCCTGGCTTATGGCGCCGAGCCCATCGCTCCGGCCTTCATGCAGGGCTTTAAGCAGGTTATGACGGCTGACGACCTGCTGGGCGGCAAGGCTTTCCCGGGCAAGAAGATCGTCATCGTGGGCGGCGGCACCGTTGGCTGCGAGACGGCCGATTACCTGGCCCCGCTGGTCAATGACCTGTCGCCGGCCAATCGCGATGTCACTGTTATCGAGATGACTAAGACGCTCGCCGCCAACGAGGGTGGCGCCGGCCGCGCGGTGCTCATCACGCGTATGCTCTCCAAGGGCGTTCACGTGCTGACCGAGGCCAAGGTGACCGAGATTACCGAGGATGCCATCAGCTACGAGAAAGACGGCGAGGTCCACACTATCGCCGGTGCCGATACGCTGGTACTTGCCATGGGCTATCGTCCCAATACCAAGCTGGCCGACGACCTGGCGGCAGCCGGTGTTGCCACCCACGTGCTGGGCGATGCCAACAAGTGCGGCAACATCCGCGACGCCATCGGCGACGGTTACAGGGTTGCCTGCGAGCTCTAGTCAACCCCTTGGTGCATGGGGGCCAGGTTACTTTGCGCTAAGTTGATGCATGTAAACCTGACCCCATTGACGAGGTTGCCGCCATCCCAGGGCGGCTACATGGAGTAGCGCCCGTGCGCATCGATTCCCTCTCATAGATGTGCGGCACAAAGAACCCCGAGCTCACACGAGCTCGGGGCCTTTTTCGTCTGGATTGGGGACGCATAGCCGGACGAAAGCGTGTTGCGTTTGGCGTAAAACCATACGAAAGTGCAATTTGCGTCTTATTTCCGAACGTAAAACAGACGAAAACCGTTTACGTCTGCTTTAAATCCGTACGAAAACGGTTTTCGTCTTGCAGGGCAGTTGCCGTTTCTACAGTTCAACTTCCAGTTCGGCTTTGTGTTCGCAGAGGTAGTCGCGCATGTAGGGGATGGCAAATGAGACCTTGCCGTACGAAGGAGCCTCGATAATCGATTCTCTTAACAGGCGGCTGCGGACGGAGCTCACCTGTTGAGGCGTTTTGTTTAGGGCATCGGCAACCATGCTGGTTGAGCTCGTCTGCCCCAAAGACGCCATGCTCAGCAGATAAGCGATGCACGTGGGCGGAATGCGCTGCAGCGCGGGCTCAATCACCATGGCGCAGAAGCGTTCGCGTGCCGTTGCAATGCCACGCTCGGCTTCTTCTTCTCCAATAATCGCTGTATGTGCGCGTCTTGCCAACTGCCATGCGTAGTATCCAACGAGTTGGATCATGAAAGGATAGCCTTGCGTTGCCTCGGCAAGTTGGCCGGCAATACCTGGCTGCAACTCCATGCCAGACGCTTCAATGGTTTCCTCGAGGGAGTACGACACTTCGGTTACTGCCACAGCCTTCAGATCAAAGGGGAGGGCACGGCGCAAAAACGTAAGTGTCTTTCCGTTGATGATGCTTTCAATCATCGAAGGCAGCCCAGCAAAAACAAAGGCGATATCAAGGTCTTCGCCGATAACCTGCTGAATCGCAATGGAGAGCGTTCGGACCTCATCGAGCTCTGCGTCTTGAACTTCGTCGAGAGTGATGAGCAGGCCATTTCCATTCTTGGATATTGTCTGTCTCATGGTGTCGCGTAGCGATGGGCCGATTCGCTCAATATCTATGCTGCCGATGGATATGCCAGCTACGGTGGGCTCAAATCTGGCGTGCTTGGCCTGGAATTTGGGCTGCAGCTGTTCGAGAATGCGCTGACAAAGTCCCTCGGTTGCGACCTCTTTTATGACCGTCCAGCCACGGCTTTGCGCCAAACGTGAGCACTCGTCAAGGAGGACTGTCTTGCCCGTTCCACGGACGCCGGCTATGCGCATTAGGCGCCCCGGGGCACCAGGCCCGTTGACGAGGCCTTCATTGAATTCTTCGAGTACATCTTCGCGGCCGATAATCGTGGGGGGTGTTTTACCTGCTGTGGGCTTAAAAGGGTTTGTTTGCATGTGAGCCACCTTTGCTCAAGATATAGCAAGATATAGCAAAGTATAGCAAGATATAGCAAAGTATAGTGAGATATAGCAAAGTAAGCGCTACTCGCGGGTTTTGCGGTGGTGCTATTTTCCAAATGCCGCGCGGATAAAGCGCTGGGCGAACAGCTTGTTGGCAACTCACGAGGGCTCGGGGTGCCAATTTGGGGTGCAGCAGTGCTGCGCCACGAAAAGGGCCTATCTACTACGTTTAAGCCGCAGGGGTCAACCATAGTCGGCTTTTTCGAAAATCGACAAGCTCTCTACCAGCGGTTTTGTTTTCGCACTTTTCAGCATGGTCTGGGCTCTCCGCGTTAACGTAGTAGATGGGCCGCTTTTGTGGCAAGGGGCCGACCTGCGGCCCGGGGTGGCCAAAAAGCCCCGTCCCAAAAAGACTGTTGGAAGTTGCGGTGGAATAGTTCCTGTTTTTGCTGCTGAAGGCTTTGAGCAGGAACTATTCCACCGCAACTTATGAGGGGGCGGGGGATGCGATAGTATTACGGGTGATATTCGACAAACCGTGGGCTTCATCCGAGGGCTTTATGGAACAACACCAGCATTATCAGAGCCTGCAAGATCAGGCATACAACGCACTGCGGTCCAAGATCATCTATGCCGAGCTCAGGCCCGGCACGCGCCTTTCGGCGATTGGTCTGGAAAAGGAGACGGGAATCGGGCGCACGCCCATTCGCGAGTCCTTTGTGCGCCTGCGTGAGCAGGAGCTGGTGGAAACGCGTCCCAAAAGCGGCACCTATGTCTCGAAAATCAGCATGGAGCGTGCCGAGAATGCCTGTTTCTTGCGCGAGAAACTCGAGAGAAGCGTGCTTATTAAATGCTGTTCGGCCGCCTCGCCCGAGCAAAAGCATCGGCTGGAGCAGATTCTTGCCGAGTCCGAGTCGCTCGACCATAGCGAAACGCGTCGCTTTTTCGATCTGGACAACCTGTTCCATGAGACGTGTTTTGTGATTGCCGGTCGCCACATGCTGTGGGATTGGATGAAGAGCATCAATACGCATTTTGAGCGGTATAACTGGCTGCGTATGGTGTCGCAGGATCTGGATTGGGAGCCGATTCGTCGGCAGCATCGCCGAATTCTCGAGGCCATTAAGAGGGGCGATACCGATGCGGCGAGCTATCTGGCCGAGACACACTTGCATCTGATGCCCGAGGAGCAGGGCCCGGTTATTGCCTTGCATCCCGATTATTTTGAGCTGTCCAAAGACTCGGCCATCTAGCCCATCATCGCATCTGCTCGAGACGCAAAAACGATGCTGCTCACCTACAGCGTTTTGCAACCGAGCTTTTTAAAAAAATGCCTAAAATGGCTCAGACCGCCGACAATTGGGAAACGGGGTGCGCTATGGCGCAGATGAGAATCAAGGACATTGCCGCCGAGGCGGGCGTGAGCGCGGCCACGGTCTCGCGCTATCTCAACAACCGCCCCGGGCAAATGACTGAGGAAACCCGTGCTCGCATCGCGGCGGTTATCGAGCGCACCGGCTATCGCCCGCGTGCCGCCGCGCGCAATCTACGCAGCTCGCGCACCAACCTCATCGGCGTGATCCTGGCCGACATCGCCAACCCGTTCTCCAGCGCCATGCTCGAAGGGCTTTCCGTCAGCGCCGCCGCGCGCGGCTGCTCGCTCATGACGGCCATTAGCGGCAACGACCCCGCTAAGGAAGCGGAGTCGCTCACCAGGCTTATCGATGCCGGCGTGGACGGCCTGGTCGTCAACACCTGCGGAGGCAATGACGAGGCGATCGTCGCGGCAGCGGGATGTCTGCCTGTTGTGCTGCTCGACCGCGACGTTGCCGACGGCGGTGTCGATCTGGTGACATCTAACAACCGTGAGCTGGTCGCTGGCTTGGTAGACGAGCTCGCCGCCGCTGGCAGCGAGCGCCTGTGCCTGCTCACCGAGGCGAGCGACGACAGCCCCGTGCGTCGCGAGCGTGCCGAGGCCTTTGCCGACGAACTTTCGCGACGCGGCCTTGCGGGTGAGGTCGTCACTCTGGCCGACGGTGGCGCCTCGGGCGTCGGCCGCTTGGACGAGACCATCCGCGGCTATGCAGGCAAAAAGCTCGGCCTCATTGCTGTCAACGGCCTGGTTTTCCTGCGTCTGACCGAGGCGCTGGCGCAGCTTGGTCCCTCGCTGCCGGCGGGGCTCAAAATCGCGACGTTTGACGACTACCCCTGGAACCATGTGCTCTTTGGCGGTGTGACCACAGCAGCGCAAGACACCCTCACCATTGCCGAGCGCGTAGTCGAGCGCCTGTCCGAGCGCATCGACGTTGTTACCACCACCGTGGGCGAAGCCGCAAAGCTTGCCCCCAAACGCATCGAGGTTCCCGGCCATATCGAACACCGCGCATCGACCTCGCGCTAACCATTCGTTCGCAACTGCCTGTTCACACACGTTTTTTGAGCGCTTGATACGCTTTAACCCTGCGGAAACATTTTTCTGCGATAGTATCTGCGATATAGACCAGTCGAAACCCGCCCGAAAGAAAGGGGAGCGACATGAACCAGCAGAACATCGATTACGTACTCCGCTCCGTAGAGCAGCGTGACATCCGCTTTGTGCGTCTGTGGTTTGTCGACATTCTCGGCCGCCTCAAGAACTTTGCCATTAGCCCCGAGGACCTCGAGGTCGCTTTTGAGGAGGGTATTGGCTTTGACGGCTCCGCCATCGAGGGCTTTGCCACGCCCGAGGAAGCCGACATGCTGGCGTTCCCCGATGCTTCGACCTTCCAGATTTTGCCGTGGCGCCCGAGCCACAACGGCGTCGCCCGCGTGTTCTGCGATGTGTGCACCCCCGACCGCAAGCCCTTCGCCGGCGATCCGCGCGATGCGTTGCGCCGCATGTTCTATAAGGCCGAGAAGGCTGGCTACCTGCTCAACGTGGGCGCCGAGCTGGAGTATTACTACTTCCCCGACGAGCACACCCCCGAGCCGCTCGACAACGTGGGCTACTTCGATCTTTCGGTGAGCGATGCCGCTCGCGACCTGCGCCGCAACACGGTCCTCACGCTCGAGAAGATGTCCGTGCCCGTGGAGTACACCTTCCACGCCGCCGGCCGCTCGCAGCACGGTATGAGCCTGCGCCATGCCGAGGCCCTGAGCATGTCCGACGCCATCACCACGGCCAAACTCATCATTAAGCAGCAGGCTTACGAGAGCGGGTGCCACGCCTCCTTTATGCCCAAGCCGTTGGCGGGCGAGGACGGCAGCGCTATGTTCCTGTGCCAGTCGCTATTCGACCACGACGGCAACAACGTCTTTTGGGGCGAGGACGACGAGAAGTACCACCTCTCCGATATCGCCAAGCACTACATGGCCGGCATCTTGGCGCACGCGCGCGAGATCAGCGCCATCACTAACCCCACGGTCAACTCGTACAAGCGCATCACCACGGGCGGCGACTCCGTGCCGCAGTACGCCACGTGGGGCCTGCGCAACCGCGC
>CABUUE010000023.1 GCA_902494685.1 uncultured Collinsella sp. | reverse complement strand
AGGCGGGGAAAGCCCTTGAGGCCCGAAAGGGCGCGATGGCATTCGTATTCCTCGCGAAACGCTGCCTTGAACTTGGCGACCAGCGCCTCGTGAGCGGCATCGTCGTCGAACTCATCGCGCGCCGGCAAGATGAGCTGCTTGAGTGCCACGGCCTCGCCTTGGGCGTTGACGGCACGCGTCACGCGGCCGATACCGCCACGGCGTATGGTGGCATCGTCGGCAAACAGCATCGTAAAACGACGCAGATAGGCAGGCAGTTCGTCCTGACCGAGCGCAATAGCCGGCTCAAACCCGTCGACACGCGCCAGGCGCAGGCCGACCATGGGATCGCGACCGAGCGATTGTGGTGTGGTGGATGCAAGATCGGTCATCATAGGGCAAGCGCCGCCACGTTATTGTTGAAGTTACCGAGCGCGACGTCATCATCGCCGTAATGGCCGACCCATTGACATAGGTTGGTATAACAGCCCCACAGATTGGCATACTGCTGATACCACTTTGACCGGGGCGAGAATGTCTGACGACCGAACTCGGCTCGAATGACAAACATCTCCCCGACCAGGCTGTCGCACGGCCTAGGATCTCCCGTAGAGTTATAGGTCGAGACCACATCATTGGCACGAGAAACATAGCCGTCGAGCATGTTGTACTTGGTCACAAGCCAACTGTGAATGCTCTCTTCCTCAGCAGCGGAAAGGCCACCGGAGTTTGCATCGTTGTCAGTGTTGCCGCCCGTCGAACCACCGTTTCCAGACCCTCCGGTAGAGGAACCCGACCCAGAGCCGCCGCCCGAACTCGACGAATCCGAGCCGGAGCCAGAAGTATCCGAGCTACCGGGCTTTCCGGACTGCTGGGCGTCCTGCCCCTTCTGCTGCTCGACCTTATTCACCGTTGCCGCCACGCTATTGTTGGACAACCGATCGATGATCTTGGTGTTGGTGAGCACGATGGTTTTGCCATTGGCAAGCGTGACTTCGTTGTCCGGGGCCTCGGCGCCGTCCGCATCGTCGGTGCCAAACACAATATGCGCGACCACACTTGCCCAAGCATATCCAGTCGTGGTGCCCAGGTCACTTTTGACCTCATGCCCCACGCGCGGTTCGCGTGCGGCATGCGCTTGCATCATGGACGGCACGGTCATGCCATAGGCAGAAACGCCAGCTATGACCAGCACCAGCGAGCACGATAGCAGTGCGTACGCCCGCGGCGCCAAGCCCAGTCGGCGTCGCATGCGCACCGCGGCGCCGCGCTTTGTCTGAGTGCCACCGGGCCGCATGCGTTCTCCTCCAAGAAAAACACGCCGCTCGGGAGCGGCGCATTCATTCGAATCCATATTTGAGTGTATCAGCGAACCCAAAAGGTTGCGCAGCGAATGGGCAAATTAAGGATGCGAGTGGAAGCATCCATGCGATAAGCGGATACAAAGCATCTTTGTTGCACAACAAACTTACAGTCGCACAGGGAAATTATGACTACCCCGTGCGTCGCGAGGAAAACATACGGCAGGAGCAGGCTCGCCACCTAAATCGCGCGACGGGCCTCGATGGCGCGGCCAAGCGTAAGCTCGTCGGCATACTCCAGGTCGCCGCCCACGGGAAGGCCGCTTGCCAGACGCGACACCTCGACGCCCAACGGCTTGATAGTGCGGGCCAGGTAGCTCGCCGTGGTCTCGCCCTCGATGTTGGGGTTGGTGGCGATGATGACCTCATGGATATCCTCGTGGCCCAGACGCGCCAGCAGCTCGCGGATGTGCAACTGCTCGGGACCAATCTTGTCCATGGGACTGATCACGCCGCCCAGCACATGGTACAGGCCATGGTAGCTGCCCGTGCGCTCGATTGCCTGGACGTCGCGCGGCTCGCCCACCACACAAATGCGAGTGGTATCGCGCATCGGGTCCTGGCAGATGGAGCACTCGTCGGCCGTGGCGTAGTTAAAGCAACGGCTGCAAAAGTGGACCTCCTGCTTGACCTCCAGGATGGCCTCGGCCAGGCGGCGCGCCTCCTCGGCGTCGGCCTCCAACAGGTAATAGGCGATGCGCTGGGCCGACTTGGGACCAATGCCCGGCAGGCGGCCCAGCTCATCGAGCAGTTTTTGCAGACTGTGATTCGCACTCATATATATATGCGTGTCTTAGAACGGCATGCCCGGGATGTTGAGGCCGCCGGTGATGGCGCCCATCTGCTTGTTGGCGAGCTCGTTGACGCCGCGGACGGCCTCGTTGACGGCAGCCATAATCATGTCCTGCAGCATATCGACGTCCTCGGGATCGAGGGCATCGGGATCGATGGTGAGGTTGACGAGCTCCATCTCGCCGTTAACGGTCACCTTGACCATGCCGCCGCCGGCAGAGGCGTCGACGGTCTGGGACTTGAGGTTCTCCTGCGCGGCGGCAAGCTGCTCCTGCATCTTGCGGGCCTGCTTCATCATCTGCTGCATGTTCATACCGGCCATGATGGCTCCTTTACGTGCGGCCGCACGCCGAGCTGCAAGGGCAGCCGGGACGCGGCGGGACTTTCAAACTCAAAAATCGTACCACGGCGCGCGGCCAGCAAGCGGGGCAGTCACGCTACCTCAGTCGATATACATGTCCTGGAGTGCAAGCCGCACCCGAAGATTATGCAAAGTTGAATAATTCGCATCTGCATAATATTGAAAGCTAAATCTTGTAGAGCCGGAATCCGACATTTCATGTGCACCGCTAAAGACCTGCATGCCGATCCGTTGCTCACGGTGACGCGCATGGCAGCGGGGTATAATTTGATTGCCATAGATAGTAATTTGGAGGTGCCCCATGAATGCCCCCAACGCGCTCCAAAACATCCGTTCAAAACACCCCGTTGCATATGTGGTTCTCTATCTCTTTGTCGGCTGGGCATTGCTGGTTGTCATCACCCATGCCATAGCTTTTGGAGCAGAACTGCTGATAGCCAGCTCGGACCAGCCCGTCGTCAAATGGGAGACGACCGATGAGTGCACCGACGGAACCCGAACCGTCTACTACAACAGCCCGTCCCTCTATCAAGAGTTCAAGGTCAAGATAAAGGACTTCAAGATTGTCGATGCCGAGCTAGGCGTTTATTTGGCAATCGGAGCAACCATTAACGCCGAGCAAGTCGAGTACACGGACAGCCATGCGACGTATCGTATCGACCTCAGCATCCTAGGCCGACCGTCACGCACCTGTTTGCTCGAATGCGATATACGCGGCACCACACTACACATGTCCGAAATACAAATGCGCCCGGGCAAGGGGTTCTCTTCTTGAGCAGTATACCCGCCCGTACGGCTACTCCACCGGTTTGAAGATGGTGGCCTGACCGAAGACGCTGCGGATGAGGTCTTTGGCCTCGTCCTCGGTCTGCGGGATGCTCGGGGCTGCGCCCTGGTGGCCGAAGGGGCTGCCGGCGCCGGGGTTGGACTCCCAGGGAGCTGCAGGAGCGTCCTCCTCTTTGGGGGCAGCTACAGCGGACTTGGGCGCGGGCGTCGCACCCGGCACGTCGAACGGAGGCAGATCGTCCCCGCTCGCATCGCCAGCGAAGCCGCCGACCATAGCGTCGTCGTAGGGCACCTGCTCGGATTCCCACGGCGCGGACTGCGCGACAGGCTGAGCTTTGGGGGCAGCCGAGCGCTCGGGCGCACGGGGTGCGGGCTCGGTCGGGAGCTTACCCGTGGCAGGAGCACCGGCGGGGTTGTCGGAGCGTAGCCAGGGGGCTTTGCCCAGGTCAGACGACTTGGGCGCGGGCGAGACGGGCTTGGGCGCGGGTGTCGGAGCAGCCGGTTTGGGCGCCGCGGGCTTAGGCGCCGACGAGGTCGATGCCGTTACCGGTGCCGCTTGCTGCTGCGGCGCGCTGGCGCTCGAGGATACAGGGGCCGCCGAGGACACGGGTTGCGGGTCCGCAGATGCCGCAGCCCGTGCAGATGGAGAATGCTCCTCATGTTGAGGAGCCGGCGTGCCACCCCCATCCAGGACATAGTCGACGGTACGACGACCGAAGACCGCGCAGACCGTCGGTAGGACCACCGACTGCGTATCGGCGCGACCGAGCATCTTAATGGCAAAAGTCGAACCCGCGGGGAACGAGACCGTGAGCTTGGAGCCGTCGTCGGCCGTGGCGCGGGCGTTGAGCAAAAGCCCTGCGTAGGAAGCCTGACGCGCCTTGACGCGCTCGACGACCTCGGCCCATTTGCGCTGCAGCTCGCCGGCGTCCTCGACCGCGGGGGTCTCGGCGGCGCCGGCGGCAGCAACCTGGGCGGCATTGTTGGACTGGGGCTGAGGCGTCGGAGCCGGCGCAGGCTGAGGTGCAGGCGCTGCAGGCTTGGAAGCTGACACGGGTGCAGGCTGAGCCGCCGGAGCGGCAGCACCACGGTCCCAAGGCATGCCACCCTGGCGCGCGGACGTAGCAGCAGGGGCAGCGGATACCGCCGGAGCGGCAGCACGAGCGCCCGAAATGAGCGTCGGCTGTTGGGCAGCAGCGGGTACGGATGCTGCAGGCGCGGCGGCCTGAGCAGCAGCCACGCTCGCCGGCACGGCGCCGTTGGCAACCATGGCCTCCAGGCGTGCCACGCGCTCGGCCAATGCCTCAATCGTTAAATCGGCCTCGGGACGCGCCAGACGCGTGCAGGCAATCTCGAGCACCAGGCGCACGTCGCTCGCGCCCCTCATCTCCAGTGCGGCATCGTCGAGCACCGTCAGCACACGGGCCAGGCGGTCGGCAGGATGCTCGCCAAAGGCAGCGGCCTCGGCAGCAAGCGCCTCGGCCTGCTCGGAGCCGCCCTCAAACAGCTCGGCACGAGCACCGGCAACGCAGGCAACGTACACGTCACGCACGTGCGCCACCAGGTCGCGCGTCAGCTCCAGCAGGTCGTTTCCTTCCTCGACCTGCGTACGGATCAGTCCATAGAGCTCGGCAACATCGCGATCGGCAATGGCGCGGGAAAACTCGCCCAGAATCTGGTCCGAAACCTCGCCTAAAAGAGAGCGGGCGTCGTCCGCATGCACAGAACCGTTGCCAAAGACGCTCAGCTGCTCCAGCGTGGACAACGCGTCGCGCATGCCGCCCTTGGCATGGCGCGCCACGATAGCCAGCGCCTCATCGTCGTAATCGAAGCCCTCCTGCTCGCACACGTATGCCAGGCGGTGCTCGATATCCTCGTTGCCGATGCGATGGAAATCGAAACGCTGGCAGCGCGAGAGGATGGTCTCCAGAATCTTTTGCGGGTCGGTGGTGCACAGCACAAAGATCACGTGCGCCGGCGGCTCCTCAAGCGTCTTGAGCAGCGCGTTGAACGCCGCCGTCGTGAGCATGTGGACCTCGTCGATGATATAGATCTTGTACTTGCCGCGCACCGGGGCAAAGTTGACGGAGTTGATGATCTCCTCGCGCACATTGTCCACGCCCGTGCGGCTTGCGGCATCGAGCTCGTAGACATCCGGGTGGTTGCCCTCGGCAATGAGCTCGCACTCCTCGCAAGTACCGTCGGGCATGCAGCCGCTTGCACCCTCGGCGCGCGCCGCCTCGGCATTGCGGCACAGCAGTGCCTTGGCCAGAATGCGCGCCATGGTGGTCTTGCCCGTGCCGCGCGGTCCGCAGAACAGGTAGGCGTGGGACAGGCGCCCCTCGGTGATGGCGTGCTCGAGCGTCGAGACGATATGCTGCTGGCCCACCACGGAGTCGAAGGTGAGCGGGCGATACTTTCGGTACAACGATTCCATGGGTGCTCCCCCGGGTATACTGAGTCTTGTTGCCGCGACGGCCATGCGGTCGCACGGCATACTGCATTCATAATAACCCGTACGGCGAGCCCGCCGCGATAGGAGTCCAAAGAGCATGGCAGACGCAGAGAGCAACCTCGTTCCCTCCGAAGCAGCCGACCAGGTCGAGGTCGCGCTCGAGGAGCAGGCCGCAGCCGATGACGGCATCCTGTACCTCAACGAGTACCAGTACGAAAACGACCTCGTCACCGACTTCGCCCGCCTGGTCGCCTCGCCCAGGCGCCGTGGCTCGCTGTATGTCGCCGCCGCGATTGCCGCGCTCATCGGCATCGGCATGTTGGTGGCCGGCGGCAACTGGATCAAGTTTGGCGTCGTCCTGATCGTATTCGGCGCCTTTTTGGCCTGGTGGAGCAAAAACCTGCACCACACCCTCGCCCGCGACTTTATCGACGCCGTCGAGGCCGACGAGTCCATGGGTGGCCGCTATCGCCGCGTCGCCGCCAACGAGGACGGCCTGATGGTTTGGGGCAAGAGCGGCAAGTCGCAGTTCTTCCCGTTTGAAAAGCTCGACCACGTGCTCGACGGCGAGCGCATCTTTGTGGCCATGTTCGCCGACCAGGGCGTGACGATCCCTAAGGACACCTTTGTTCGCGGCGATGCCGAGCAGTTTGGCACCTTCCTTAAGGCACGCATCAACAAAAAACTCCGCATCGAGACCAAACGCAAGAAGATGAAGGCAGAAAAGGCCGCCGCCGAAGCCAAACAGGGCGACAAGCCCCAGGAGACCAAGGGCAAGCAGCGCAAGCAGAAGAAGAACAAGAAGAAGCGCTAACCCGAGCCGGGGTCCAAACTCCGGCCGCCTGCTTAGGCGTAACTTAGATTGACAGCGGAAACCGCATCCCGTTTTGGCGCTCCAAAGTGGGATGCGGTTTCCTTTTGAGCGCCCATCCGGAAAGCGCATCCCGCTCTACGCCAATATTCTGGGACGCAGTTTCCGCAGACCACCCCATTCGGAAAGTGCATCCCTTAATTTGGTCGCAAAGTGGGGTGCGCTTTCCGAGCGAGCCAAAACAGAGCCAAGCCAGACAGGCAACCTCGCATCCCGCTATCCTCCCCATGCACCCGAGCGTGCTACACTAGCAGCATCTATGCCACCGCGAACGGCTCGGCTCCGCGCCCGCCACTCGCAAACGAACTTTAAACGCACGAGGGTTGGCCATGCCGCTTTTCTCGCAACATACCGCCCGGTTCTCGCCGGACGTTCCTCTGGAGGGCACCAGCTCTCGCGAGCTGCTTAAGCGGTACCAGCCGCTCGAGACACTTGCGACCGGCGGTTTTGGCTCCATCGAGATCTGCCGCGACACGCATCTGCGCCGCCGCGTCGCCATTAAGCGCATCCCCCTTATCAACGGTGCCGGCATGCCCGCCAGCGACATCATGGATGTCCTGCGCGAGGCGCACACTGCCGCTATGCTTCAACATCCCAACATCGTGCAGGTCATCGACTTTACGCACGACACAGCCTATGCCTACCTGGTTATGGAATATGTCGATGGCATGTCGCTGGCCGAGTTTTTGCACCGCGTGGACGGCCACTCACTTACCTTTGACGAGGCCGCGGCCATTGCCGATGCCCTGGGCCAGGCGCTCACCTTCGCTCATAGTAATGGCGTACTCCACCTGGACATTAAGCCCGCCAACGTGCTCATCGACCACTCGGGCAATGTAAAGCTCACCGACTTTGGCATGGCGCGACTGTCGTCCGCCGGTGGCTTTGGCGGCTCACGCGGCGGCACCATCGGCTACATGCCGCCCGAGCAGCTCGATATCGAGACCGGCACGGTCGACGAGCGCGCCGATGTCTTTGCCCTCGCCTGTGTGATCTACGAGGGCCTGTGCGGCAGCGCTCCCTTTATGGCGGCCACGCCCGCCGACTCGCTCGACCGCATCATCGGCGGCGCCACCTATCCCAGCGAGCTGATACCACACTTTCCCCCGGGAGCCGAGGCCGCGCTCATGAGCGCGCTCTCCCCCATGCCGCAGGACCGCCCCAACAGCATCGAGGCATTTTGCGACCAGCTCCTTGCCGGTCTGGGCAGCGTGCGCGAGGGCCGTCGCAGCCTGGAGCAAATGGTTGGCGAGCTTTCGGATGACGAGCAGGAACTCGACGATATCGAGCCGTCGCACTACGAGGACGACGCCATCGAGGTCGACCCCGCACTCGGCTGGGCGGGCACGCGCTGGAGCCATGCGCGCGACTACACCATGCGCACTATCTCGGCGCTAACGTGCGGCACCTTTAGCTTTTTACTGATGCAAACGGCCGGGGTCGCGGCGCTTCCCGGCCTGGTCATTGCGGCCATCGCGATCGGAGCGGCGGCTGGCCTGGCCCCCCAGATTGGCTCGGCCATCTCGGCTGTGGGCTTTTTGGTGCTCATGGCCAACGCCACCATGCAGGCACAAGGCATCCTGTCGATGCTGCCCGTCGCGGTGATCTTTGCCGCCGCCATGTCCGGTTGGTGGATCGCCTGGGGTCGCACCGAGACTGCCGCGAGCGCCACGCTCACCTGTGCACTCGCGCTTGGCTGTCTGACCGGCAATACCTTCCTGGCAGCTGGGGTCGCCGCCGGCGTCGCGTCATTTTGGCTCGGCCCGGCAAGCGCCGCCGCGGCAACGGGCATGGGCGCGCTTTTTGCCCGTCTGGCCACGGTCGCGCTTTCAGCCGGAGGCGTGCTGGGGCTCGGTAACGTTGCCGCAGCGCTGGGAGACCCGCTCCTTTGGGCTGCCTTTGTGCTGGTCGCGGCAACTGCCGCAGCGTCATCCGCGCTGCTCAATGCCCATGCCAAGCGTGCCGATCAGGGCTCAAACCTTGCCGCAATCGCCGCCATCGCTGTCACCGGCATCGGCTGCGCAGCGGCGTCCTGTCTTGCACACCATATGGAAATTGCCAGCCTTGCAGCCGCGGTCGTCGCCAAGGCGGCGGTTGCGGGAACCCTATCCTCTATAATCGTTGGGATATGCCTATATTTGCTCGGATACCAAAGAACCTATACGGAGAGTGATCTTTCGTGAACTTCCTGAACATCTTCGAGGACCACGTGGCCGGCATCTTCGGTGCCACCCGTGCCCCGTTCTCCTTTAAGAAGCTTGCCAAGCAGGCCGCTCGCGACATGGAGGATCAGACTCTGGTGATTAACGGCGTCAACACGGCGCCGGCACTCTATACCATCCTTATCGCCGCCGACGACGATCCCATGCTCGCCCCGTTCTACCCCGAGCTTTCGCGCGAGGTCCGCGAGTTTGTGAAGGCGCAGGCCGAAAAGCGCCGCTATGTCTTTGTCGGCGAGCCCCTCGTGCGCTTTATGATCGATCCGCAGCTGCGCGCCGGCAAGTTCTCGGTCTTTGCCGAGAACGTCGATGCCCCCACGCTCGGCCGCCTGTACGAAGAAGAGCGCGCCTATCAAAACGGCCTGGGCCAGAACAACTCCGCGGCAAGCCGTGCCGCCAGCGCCCCGCGCGCCGGCCAGCAGCAGTTTGCTGCCCCGCAGCAGCAGCGCCCCGCCGCCATGCCCCAGCAGCAGCCGACGCCTCGCGCCGCCGCTCCCGACCCGCTTGCCGTGGCAGATCCCTTCGCGCCTAGCGTCCCCGACCCCGCCGCTCCTATCCCGGTGCCGCAGACCGTCTCGCGCGACGCGCTTGCCGGCATGGGCGGAGCCGCCGCGACCGGTGCCGCCGTGGGCCTAGGTGCCGCAGCCGGCATCGCCTCCAACATGGCGAGCACTCGTGCCCCGCAGCGCCCGCTCGCCCAGCTCGTCGACGTCGTGAGCGGCGAGAGCCATAGCATCACCTCCGCACAGGTGACCATCGGTCGCGAGCGCTCAGTTTCCGACATTGCCCTGCGCGACCCCAACGTGTCGCGCCGCCACGCCCAGCTCACCTTTACGGGCTCGGATTGGTCGATCGAGGACCTCAATTCCACCAACGGCACGCTCGTCAACAACCGCCGCATTACGCGCTGCCCGCTGCGCAACGGCGATCTGCTGACGTTTGGCCTGAGCACCTTTGAATTTAGGGGATAGTCGCTTATGAACATCGATATCGTCCTTTTTGCAGGCCGCATCGTCCTGGTCGCCCTGCTCTATATCTTCCTGTTCGCCGTCATGAAGACCGGCGTGGGACTTGTGCGCGGGCAGCGCCGCGACTCGGCTATCTGGACGATTGATGTGGACAAGGGTCCGCGCGGCATCCGCGGCATCCACGTAGACATGCTCGGCCCCGTCATCGTCGGTCGCTCGCCATCTTCGGACATCTGCATCAACGAACCGTTCGTCTCGGCCTCACATGCGCGCTTTTCGCTGCAGGGCCCGGCGCTCATCATCGAGGACCTCAACTCGCTTAACGGCACGCTCGTCAACGGCCGCCAGCTTGTTGAGCCCGCAACGCTGCGCGAGGGCGACGAAGTCCAGATTGGCGACGTGGTCATGAAGGTGAACCGTCGATGATCGACGAGGAGAACAAGTCCGCAACCATGCCCGAGACGCCGACTGCCCCCGCAGCTGCGCCGGCTCATGCCGCTCCGGCGCGCCCTGCGACCGTGGAGCCCGAGGACACGGTGTTCTCCCTGCCTCTTTCGCATGTAACTCAAGAATATCCGGCACTCGTCGATGACGAGGACGCCGACGCCGAGCAGCTCGACGCCCCCATCGGGGCGCACGCTGCCGAGCAGCCCGCGGAACCGGAGGCAACGCCCGCACCGGCTCACTTTGCCGAGCCCGTCGCCGAGGCGATTAACGAGAGCGCTGCCGTGTTTGCAGCCCCCGAACCTGCCGCGCCGGTATTCCCCGTCGCCCCGGCAAGCGAGGCGGCACCCGCATCTGCAACGCCTGCCAAAGTCGAGCAGCCCGCTGCCGCGCCCGCCGCAGCCCCCGAGCCCTCCGCTCAACCCCAGAGCACGCCCGCGCCGTCGCACTTTGCGACGCCCGAGCCGACGGCTGTCGAGCCGCAGCAGGACGGCGATCCCGCCGACCGCGTAACCGAAGATCTCAACCTTCCGGACGTCTCCGACGCCGAGTCGGGAGACGATGCCGACACCGTCTCCCCCGGCGACACCGCCGAGATCGATGTCGCCGCTGTGGAGGCAAAGCTCAAAGATCCCGGCTCGACCATGAGCTTTGAGCCGCTGACCGACGAGCGCATCGAGACCGACTCGACCTACGACGCCGGCACCACCACGCAACTCATGTGGGGCGCCCGCTCCGACGTTGGCTGCGTGCGCCCGCACAATGAGGATTCCTACCTGGTGCAGTCGCCGCTCTTTTGCGTATGCGACGGCATGGGTGGTCACGCTGCCGGCGAGGTGGCCTCTTCTATCGCTGTCGAGACCATCGCCAAGACAGCTCCTCAGTCTGCCGACGCCGCACGCCTGGCGGCAGCCGTCGAGGCCGCCAACGCCGCCGTAATCGAGGCTGCCTTGAATGGCCTGGGCAAGCCCGGCATGGGCTGCACAGCCACTTGCGCCTATATCGAAAACGACACGCTCGCCATCGCCCACGTGGGTGACTCTCGCGCCTACCTGCTCCACGAGGGCACGCTCATCCGCGTGACCCGCGACCACTCCTACGTGGAGGAGCTCGTGGACGCCGGCGAGATCACGGCAGATGAGGCTCGCGTCCACCCCAACCGTTCGGTCATCACCCGCGCGCTGGGCTCGGACCCCACTATGTATGCCGACCACTTCACTCTGCATATCGAGGAAGGCGACCGTCTGATCCTGTGCTCCGACGGCCTTTCGAGCATGATTCCCGATAGCGATATCGAGAACATCGCCACGCAGTCCTCAACCGCGCAAATCTGCGTCGACAACCTAGTGGACGCGGCGCTTGCCGCCGGCGGCCACGACAACGTGACCGTAGTAGTCGTTGACCTGGTTGACGATGGCGTTATGCGCGAGGCGCAGCGCGTGCGTCGCCGCAACATTACTATCGCCGCCATCCTGGCCCTCGTCTTTGTGCTGGCAGCTGGCATCTGGGCCTACACGGGTGTCACCGGCTCGTACTACCTGGGTACCTACCAGGGCAATGTCGCCGTCTGGCGCGGTCTGCCCGGCAAGACGCTCGGGGTCGAACTCCACTGGCTCGAGAGCGAAACCAGCATCAAGCTGTCCGACCTGCCCGAAGACACGCAAAACCGCCTGAAGGCAGGCATTCCGCAAACGAGTGTCGACGATGCGCAGGACACCATTTCCAAGTACCGCCATCAGATTGACGAGGAGCAGACCCGTCAGGTGATTGACGCGCAAACGATTCGCGACAACACCAATCAGGAATCCACCTCCGAGTCAGATTCCGAGAAAACCGCCGAACAGTCAGCCGAGGCCGAAGCCTCCGATAAGAATTAGAAAGGGAGTGCCGCTTATGAGTCGCCGCAACACCGAACTGCTCTTGCTCATCGCCTCGGCGTTCCCCGTCATCCTGCTCTATGCGATGTACGTGCTCACCGCGGGTGCCACGATTTCCTTTGAGACGCTCGCCGTGCCGATCGGCCT
>CABUUE010000022.1 GCA_902494685.1 uncultured Collinsella sp. | reverse complement strand
TGAGGATCTCGCCCGAGTCGATGGTTTCGAGGCGATTGATGGTTCGGCACATGGTCGACTTGCCCGAGCCCGAGGGACCGATCACAACGACGACCTCGCCGCGGTTGACCGAGAGATTGATGTCGTTGAGGACGTGTAGATCGCCATAGTGCTTATCGACGTGTCTGAGCTCGATCAGCGGCTGATTGCCGGTGGAAGAGGTGCTCTGTGCCATGGTGTTCGGCTCCTTATGACTCGAAATGGTAAAGCGTTAGCGGATGATGGTCGCGCCGGTCTTGTGCGAAACGTAGACAGCGGCCTTGTTGATCGCGACGTTGATGAGGATGTAGATGACCGCGATTACCAGGTAGACCGACACGAGGGCGTCGTAGTTGGTAATGAGCACGCGGGCGTTTTGCATGAGGTCGGGATAGCTCACCACATAGGCGACGGTGGTGTCTTTGACTACGACCACAAGCTGCGAAATCAACGACGGAATGATAAACCGAATAGCCTGCGGCAACACGATTTTAAAGGTGATTTTGGCCTTGGAGAGACCGAGCGCCTGGGCTGCCTCGACCTGACCGCGCGGCACGGCATTGACGCCGGCGCGGAAAATCTCGGCCAGCACGCCGGCCGCAGCAAGCGCGACGGGAAGCGTGAGCATCCAAAACGACGGCAGCGCGATCTTGTACTGGGGCAGCACCAAAAAGAAGAAGTAAATGAACAGCAGGCTCGGCACGCCGCGGAAGAAATCGGTGAGCACGCGGCAGGCCAGCTGCAGCGGCTTAATGTCGCTGGTGCGGCCGAGCATAAGGGCTAAGCCCAGCACCAGCGCGATGGCGCCAGCGGTGAGTGCGACTTTAACGGTGCCCTCAAAGCCGGCAAGCAAGAACTTCCAGGTGGTGAGGTGCGTAAAGAAATACCAATAGTGGACCGAAAGCTGGCCGGTCACATAAAAGCGCTGCAGTATCAGGGCGACGAGCGCGGCGACGGCGACGAGTGAGATGGCGGTGCCGATGCGAATCTTGGCGCGCATCTTGGGGCCGGGAGCCTCGTAGAGCGCATCGCGCATGGTAAGCGCAGGGGAGGAGTGCTTGCTCATCGGAGGATCCTCACCTTCTTATCGATGTAGTTGCCAATGTGGCTCACCACAAAGGCCGTGCCCAGGTAGCCGAGCGCCGAGATAAAGAACGCGGCGACGCCGCCAAGTGAGCGCGTGTTGATATAGCTCACCACGCCGGTGAGCTCCTGCGGTTTAAGCGGCACCTGGCTGCCGAGCGCGGTGGTGAGCATGACGGCGATAAAGAGGTTAGTCATGGGCAGCACGCTCGAGCGCAGTGCCTGCGGAATCACGATCTTGGCGAGGATGCGGTTGAAGCTCATGCCCAGCGAGCGGGCGGCTTCTACCTGGCCGACGCCAACGGTGTTGATGCCGCTCATGAAGTTCTCGGAGCCAAAGGCCGAGCCCAAAAGGACCGTGGCGACGATAACGCAGGTGCGGTAGGGCAGGACGACCTTGAGCGGCGGCAGCGCGTAGACGACGATGATGAGCAGCGCGATGCCGGGGATGTTACGAAAGACCTGGACATACAGGTCGCCAAAGACGCGCAGCGGCTTGAGCGGCGACACGCGCATCACGGTGACGGCGACGGCCAGCACCATGGCGATGGCAAACGACTCAAGCGTCATGCCCCAGGTTGCTAGCAGCGCGTCGATATAGTTCTGGCCATAGAGCGACCAGAGCTCGGAGAGACTCATGCGGACCTCCCGCCGATAAGGAAAGGGGCTCCCGTGTGTACGGAAGCCCCGACAACTCAGTGAGGAAACAGTTTACCGCAATAAAGCGCATCATGCGTTTCCGCATGGTTTCGTTGCGGTCGTTACCAGGCTCGCTGCCTAGGCCCCGATCTCGGGCAGCTCGGGAACATTGGTGTCGCCCGTACGGTCGCCGATGCAGATCTGCCACAGCTCAGTCCAGGTGCCGTCGTCCTCGATCTTCTTAAGGAAGTCGTTAACGAAGGCGACGCCGTCGGAATCGAGCGGCAGGCCGATACCATAGGGCTCCTTGCTGCCGAAGGGCTTGCCGGCAATCTTGTACTTACCGGGCTCGCGGACCAGGGCGCTCTGCTGCATGTTGTTATCGATGACGTAGGCGTCAACGCGGCCCTGTTGGAGTGCCTGGCGGGCCTCCTCGTCGGTCTTGAACTCCTGCTGGCTGGCCTTGGGAGCGAACTCCTCCAGGATGGCAGGGCCGTTGGAGCCGGACTGGACGGCGACGTTCTTGTCGGCCAGGTCGTCGACGCTCTTGATGTCGTCGTTATCGGCGAGCACCAGGATGGCCTGCTGGGTGTAGTAGTAGGGGCCGGCGAAGGAGACGAGCTTCTTGCGCTCGTCAGTGATGGTGTAGGTGGCAAAGACGGCGTCGACCTGGCCGTTCTGCAGGACGGACTCGCGCGTGTCCGAGGTCACCTGGGTGATCTCGACCTTGTTCTCGCCCAGAATGTAGTTGGACAGGAGCTGTGCGATACCGGCGTCGAAGCCGCGGGTCTGACCGTCTTTCTCGTTGAGGAGGGAGAAGAGCGTAGAGGTCTGAACGCCACCGATCTTAAAGACGCCGGCGTCCTTGACGGCCGTGGCCCAGGTGCTGGCGGCGATGGCGTCGTCATCGGCCTTGGGGCCGTTGTCGACGAGCTTGTCGAATGCCTTGGCGTCGAGCGTGGTGGAAGCCTCGGTATCTTCGGAGCTCTTGGAGGAGTCGGCGGCGGAACCCTTGTCGGCCTCGGCACTGGTGTCGGAGCAGCCGGCAAGACCAAGGCCGGCGACGGTTGCGAAGGTGGCGGCAACGAAGCCGCGGCGGTCGAGAACGACCTGCTGGGAGAGGTTCTTGCTCATAGTAGAACACCTTTCTCAATAAAATCCCTAGCGGTTGAGTAGAGTTATACCCCATTGCGTTCAGACGGGTCAACATGAAATAACTCAGAAACATACTTACCTTATGGGTTATTCTACCTACCAAAAAGGGACAGGTTTATTTTGGCAGGTTTTACCTGGGCAAACGTCGAATATTGCAGCTGAGATAGCGCTTTGCAGACGGCATAATCGCTCGCGGCGGTCGCCATAATGGCGGCAACGCGACGCATATATAAGTAAGGAGATCGCGTATGAACGGTTATTCGTTTTTCGCGCCGACCATGACTTGCTGTTTTGTCTCAATCTGTAACAGTTAGACGGTAATTCGGGTCCTAGATGTTACAGATTGAGATAATCGCGTCGCGAAAATAAAAACCTCCGCAGGGGTGCTTTCCTTGCGGAGGTTTTCTTACTCGTTGAGTAGTCTCACGGCTTCGGCAGCCATATTCTCGACCGTCATGCCGTTCTGAGCGAGCAGCTCGTTGGGGTCGTAGCGGTCGGGGAAGCCCTTGGCGATGCCAAAGGTACGTGTGCGCAGCGGCGTGCAGGCCAGGTAACATGCCACGCG
Organism: uncultured Collinsella sp.; assembly: GCA_902494685.1. GTDB lineage: Bacteria > Actinomycetota > Coriobacteriia > Coriobacteriales > Coriobacteriaceae > Collinsella. The sequence continues at coordinate 8,880 of CABUUE010000022.1, read as the reverse complement.
CTCGCCCCAGCCGCCGTCCAAGATGCCGTCCTCGAGGGTGACGACAACGCGATGCTCGGCGGCAAGACTGTCGAGGAACTCACGGTCAAGCTCGGTTGCAAAGCGCGGGTTGACGAGCGTGGCCTCGATACCGTACTCGGCGGCCAGGCGGTTTGCCACGCGCTCGCCCAGCTCAAAGAAATCGCCAAGCGCGAGCACGGCAACGTCGCGGCCCTGACGCACCACGTTGTAGCGAACGGCACTGTAGCCGGTGTCTTCAGCAGGCGCAAGGTCGGGACGGCTTACCAAGCCAATGCCCGGTACGCGGATCGCCACGGGATGCTCGCGGTGGTCGAGCGACCAGCTCAGCATGGACAGATATTCCTCCATGCAGGCCGGCGCCAAGTAGTGCATGTTAGGAAGACCGCCCAGCATGGAAATATCAAAGAACGAGAGGTGCGTCTCGGATGTGGTGCCAAAGATTGACGCTCCAAACACTAGGATGGTTGCGGGGGCGTCGTTGAGGCACAGGTCGTGCCACAGCTCGTCGTAAGCGCGCTGCAAAAACGTGCCGTACACACCAAAGACTGGCTTGGCGCCCGAGCGCGCAAGCGCGGTAGCAAAGGTCACAGCGTGCTCCTCGGCAATGCCCACATCGACGAACTGTTTGCCAGCGGCAGCGCGAAGCTCGGGTGTAAAGCCCATGATGTAGGGCGTGGCGGCCGTGATGCCCACGACCTGCGAATCGCGCTCGATGGCGGCGCTGAGCGCCTCGCCCGTAATGTCGGCATAGGTGCGCGGCGCAGGCTCGCTCGGATGGCCCGGGCAGAGCTTGCGTCCAGTTGCCATGTCAAACGGACCCACGTGATGCCAGCGTTCGGGGTCGTTCTGGGCTGGCTCAAAGCCCTTGCCCTTGGCGGTGGAGACGTGCAGCACGATGGGATGATCGATATTGCGCAGTTCCTGCAACGCGTCGACGAGGGCCAACACGTCGTTACCGGCGTCCAGATAGCGGTAGTCGAGCCCCATCGCGCGGAAAACGTTGCGCTCACAGGTACCGTTGCTGGCTCGCAGCTCGGCCAGATTGCGATACAGGCCGCCATGGTTCTCGGCAATGGACTGGTCGTTATCGTTGACGATGATGATCAGGTTGCTATCGAGTTCGGCGGCATTGTTAAAGCCCTCAAACGCCAAGCCGCCCGAAAGCGAGCCGTCGCCAATAACGGTGATGACGTTGTACGTATCGCCCGCCAGGTCACGAGCGTGCGCCAGGCCGCAGCCCAGGCTCACCGACGTGGAGGTATGGCCCATGGCGAACAGGTCGTGCTCGGACTCGTCGGGATTGGCAAAGCCAGAAGCCTCACCATAACGCTCCGGATCGATATAAGTGTACGCGCGCCCGGTCAGCGCCTTGTGGGCGTAGGTCTGGTGCGAAACGTCAAAGACAATCTTGTCGATGGGGGAGTTAAATACGCGATGAAGCGCAACCGTAAGCTCAACGACGCCCAAGTTGGGGGCAACGTGCCCGCCGACGGCGGCGGAGCTTTCGAGGATTGCCTGACGGATCTCGCCGCAGAGCAGCGGAAGCTCGGCGCGGTCGAGAGCCTTGACGTCCTCGGGCGTTGTCGTTTGCGTAAGCAGCATCGTTGTGGGTTACTCCATGCGAATCGTGCGCCGGCACTCCCTCGGCCGGCACAATTGCACAAGACAGTCTCGCACATTTTGGCGTTTGATATGTGACGGCGGCGCGGTAATTCGCCAACTGGTGGGGCAAAACGTTTTGTCCGATGCCATACTGATATGTTCCATGATGTTTTTATCGATTGTGCACAGGCCGTGGCTTGTCGCCGTGAGTCGCTGGAAGGAGGCAGCATGTCCGATGCCGTTCGTGCCGAAAAAATCGCGCACGAGGTCGACTATGCCGCCCGCCAGCTGGCCCAGGCGGGCCGCTTGGACCTGACGCACGAGTTTATCCAGCATGGCGACGTGACGGTCTATGCACATGTGACTTCGGTAGCGCGGGCGAGCCTGTCCTTTGCCGAGCGCTTGGGCCGTGCCGGCATTTCGGTCGACCGTGCTTCGTTGTTGCGCGGGGCCCTGCTGCACGATTACTTTCTCTATGACTGGCACGATCCCGACCCAAGCCATCGGCTGCATGGCTTTCGCCACCCGTTTTTTGCCCTGGCACGTGCGGAGGAAGATTTTGAGCTGACGCCGCGCGAACGGAATATTATCGCGCGCCATATGTTTCCGCTGGTACCGGTGCCGCCGACGTGTCGTGAGGCATGGATTGTGTGTCTGGCGGATAAATGGTGTGCTCTGCGCGAGACGGTCGCCGGCCGTCTGCCGCGCAAGGGTGGGGCGGACGATAGCGTGAGTGGCGAATCGAGCGAAAAGAGGAGAGGGTAGACGGTGGGGACCGCGATTGATATGGCGTTTGGCGGCGCGACGCTTGCCGCCTGCCCACTCTCGGCACTGGTGCTCTCGTTTGCCTTCTACGGGTTTTGTGGCTGGGCGTGGGAGTCGACGGTCTGCGCCATGCTCAATCACGGACGCTTCGCCAACAGTGGATTTTTATTGGGACCGTGTTGCCCTATCTATGGTGTGGGCGGCATAGCCTGCTGGCTTTTGTTGCGCGGGATTCCGGATGCCCCGAGCCAGTTTGTCGCCGCGGCGCTTGTGTGCAGCGTAATCGAGTACAGTGTGGGCCTTCTATTGGAAAAAACAACAGGCGCGCGCTTTTGGGATTACTCGCACCTGCCGTTTAATTTGCATGGACGCATCTGTCTGTACTGGGCCTGCGCGTTTGGCCTGGGTGCGCTGTGCATTTGCCGTTTAGTGGAGCCGGCATTGCTGGGGCTGCTTGGTCATCTGCCGGTACTGATTGTGCGGCTGTTCGCCTTTATCGTCGCGGTCGCGATGATGGTCGACGCGGTGTGCTCGTTGGCGAGCTGGCGGCGTCTGTCTGATCAGCTGGAGCGCGTCCGGGCCGACCTTGCCGACCGCATCAACGAGTCGCTTGCCGATGCGTCCGACTCTATGCTCGAACGTATTCCCGATTCGGCAATCGACTCGGTGGCACAGACGCATATCCGCAGTCGTGCCGTTAACGCGTGGCTGGCCGAGCTGGGCGACGCGACGCTCGATGCCCTTCGTGAGAAGGCTTCGATGCCGACATTTATCTCGGATGGTGCTCGCGGCCTGGCACTTGCCGCCCGCCGCGTGGCCGATGCCGCGCCGAGCATGCCGCGTCCGTCGCTCAGTCGCCGCCTTGCCGGCAAGCGCATGAGCCGTCCGGTGCCGAGCGTGTCACTCAGCCGCCGCGACCTACGCTTCTTTAACGCCTTCCCGCGCCTGCGCATCAATCGCTACGAAGGCGTCATTCGAGCAACTAATCTCCGCGACCGCGCCCACGAGCTGTTTCGGCGCTAGCCGGGACGGGCGCGCTCACGGCTCCCTTGCTCGCGTATTTCCCGTCCGTTTCGCGTCCGTTGCCGTGCCGTTTCCAAGATTGCGGCACCGTTTCCATTCGACAACGCAGCGTTTAACAACGCCGTATCTGGTCTACACCAGTTGCCCCTCGGCCACATTATGGGCGCCGACAACGTTCATGCGACCAAGGGGGAGCGAATGTACGATACGGGATCGACAACGTTTATGCTCATCTGCACTATGCTCGTGTTTTTAATGACACCAGGTCTGGCGTTTTTCTATGGCGGCCTGTCCAGGCGCAAAAATGTCATCAACACCATGCTTATGTGCTTTGGCGCCATTGGCCTGGTTGGTGTGCTGTGGATTGTTGCCGGCTGGTCGCTGGCCTACGGCGGCGACGGTTCCAGCCCGTTTATTGGAGGCCTTGACCAACTGCTGTGCCTGCCGGTGCTCAACCAGGTGCTGCAGGCGGCCGAGGGCAATGCCACTGACGGTGCCGTCTACCCTCAGATCATCGACATCGCCTTCCAGATGGCATTTGCCATGATCACAGCTGCTATCGTCACGGGCAGCCTGGCCGGCCGCGTTAAGTTTGGTGCCATGGCGGCCTTCCTGGGCATTTGGCTGCTTGTGGTCTATGCGCCACTCGCCCATATGGTTTGGGGCGGCGATGGCTCCTTTATCGGCGACATTATCGGAGCACTCGACTTTGCCGGCGGCGACGTGGTGCACATTTCGTCCGGTCTCACGGGCCTGATCCTCTGCTTGATGCTCGGCCGTCGTCGTGGCTTTGGCATGGTGAGCTACCGTCCGCATAACGTACCGTTTGTGGCGCTGGGCGCCGGCCTGCTTTGGTTTGGCTGGTTTGGCTTTAACGGCGGCAGCGAGTTTAAGGCCGACGCCGTTGCGGCACTCGCTATCCTCAACACCGTGACGGCCAGCGCGGCGGGCATGGTCTCGTGGCTTGTCGTCGAGCGCGTGCACACCGGTCGCCCCACGCTGGTGGGTGCCAGCACCGGTCTGGTTGCGGGCCTTGTGGTGGTCACGCCGGGTGCGGGCTTTGTCGAGCCGTGGGCAGCGCTGGTCATGGGCCTGATCGTCTCGCCTGTCTGCTACTTGGCCATCAGTCATCTCAAGGCCAAGTTTGGCTACGACGATGCACTCGATGCGTTTGGTTGCCATGGCATCGGCGGCATCTTGGGCGGCGTGCTCACAGGCCTGTTCTGTGTGCCGGAGCTTTCGTGGACCGGTAAGGGCGGCCTGTTCTACACGGGCGACGTGTCGCTGCTCATCTCGCAGATTTTGGGCATTGTGGTGACGGTCGTCATTGTACTGGTGCTCGATTTGGTGATCGCCGCGGTGGTCAAGGCACTGTTCCGTGGCAGCCTGCGCGTGGACGAGGCCGACGAGGCGCTGGGCCTGGATGCGAGTCAACACGGCGAGAGCGCTTATCCCTCGTTCTCCGGACTCGATTAGCAGCTTCCCCAAGCACCGCACCTTGCCCTTCAAACCGTCGCACGGCTTTCCCAGGCACCCGACCTTGCCCCTCAAACCGTCGCTTGCGTACATTTAGTACGCGGCGCTCCTCTTTCGGGGCAATCTCGGGCACCTGGAAAACCCGTGCCATGTGAGGGACAATTCATTTCTTTTTTTGAAGAGAGGAATTCACTATGAAGAAGATTACGGCGGTCGTTCGTGCCGAAAAGCTTGAGGTTCTTAAAGATGCGCTGTTTGCTGCCGATGTTCGCGGCATGACTATCAACCAGGTGCAGGGCTGCGGCGCACAGCATGGCTGGAAGGAATACGTGCGTGGCAACGAGCTGCTTGTCAACACGATCCCTAAGGTACAGTTCACCCTTATTTGCGCCGATGAGCATGTCGATGGCATTGTCGAGATCATCTGCAACGCTGCTCGCACCGGAGCCGTCGGCGACGGCAAGATTTGGGTCGAGCCGGTCGAGGAAGTCATCCGCATCCGTACCGGCGAACACGGCCCCGCCGCGGTGTAGAATCGACCGTCTACCATCCGCAACGTTAAAATGCTGCAATGAGGCACAAGACTTGCGTTGTGGATGGACGGATTATGGGTCGTAATAAATATCCCGAGGAGACTGTCGCGAAGATTCTCGACGCGGCGCTGGAGCTATTCTGCGTACAGGGTTATGAGGGGACGAGCATTCAAGACATCGTTGACCGCCTCGATGGCATGACCAAGGGTGCTGTCTATCATCACTTTAAGAGCAAAGAGGAGATTTTCAACGCCGCATTTGATCGGGCAACGGCTCCGATTGCTGAGCACCGTCGCGCGACACTCGGTGCTGGCAATATGACGGGAGCTCAAAAGCTCAAACGACTTTATGCGCCCGAGTCCGTCGTTCCGCAAATCGAGCTATGGGCTCGCATGCATCCTGCGGCAGATCCGGTAAAAAGCTCGCGGCTGCTGGCGATGCAGTACCAAGGTTCGTTTGACGAGTCGGCCGATGGCAATCTCTTGCCAGTAATCGAGGAGGGCATCGCCGACGGCTCCATTGCGTGCGAATGCCCGCGCGAAGCAGCGGAGGCCGTATCGTTGTTAGCGAATCTTTGGCTGCTGCCATTGTTCCGTCCGCTCGAGTCCAAGGAGCGAATGCTTGCTCGCGCACAATGTTTGGCGCAGATGGCGGCCGCGGTGGGGCTTGATTTGGGTAATGAAGTGCTCCAGACAACGGCCCAGATTTGGGACGTATGGAACCGTGCCGGGTGGTAATATAGATACCAACGGTATGTAATTGATTTGTGAGGGTAGCCACGGCTGCCCTTTTCAAGTCATTAAATACATACTAACAGTATGTATTTGGGGGCAGGCTTATGGCTGGGATGCGAAGAATTAGCGTTTCATTGGCGCCAAAAACAGTGCGATCTATCAGGCTATTTGGTCTTCTTGTTGCACAGCTGTGTGCGTATTCGATGCTGTCGGCACTGTGCTTTGCATGTCCGCTTTACTTGTTCGATTGCAGCGGCTCCTCAACGTTATATGGCGCCGTCGCGGCGATAGCGTTCATACCGGGCGTGCTCGCGACTCCGGTTGGCGGGATTTTGGCGGATCGGGGAAGACATTGCGGGGTTCTTGTGGTACTCGGCATTGTTCTGATGGTTGCATCACTGCTGTTTATCCCCATGAAGCGTTCGCTGCCTCTGGCGGTTGTCGTGGCAGCAATGCTTTGCGTCCAATATGGCATCCAATCGCTGCTGAAACCGATGCTTCAAATTGAGGCGGTGCGCATGACGGGCCAAGAAAAGGTTGAGCGTGCCACTGCGTTGGTCTCGCAGATAATCATGATGAGCAATATCTTGGGGCCTGTAGTCGGGACGGCAGTCTATGGGTGCTTTGGTATTGATACTCTATGCGAAACCGCGGCGTTGACGTTTACGATTTCAGCCCTGCTGTTCGGGGGCGCACTCAAGCAAAATGCCTCATCTGAAACGATGGGAGACGGCGCGACTCGTACGACACGCCGAAAGGATTTTCGGGAGTTGATTCGGTACCTGTCTCAAAACTCATCATTGCTCGTTGTGTTTTTGATTGCGGCTATTTTGAACCTTGCGTTAGTTGGGTTAACGATTGGTGCTCCCGTTATTGTTGCAAAGCATCTCGGAATGCAGTCATCCTTTGTTGGGATTATTGAGGTGGCTATGGGCTTAGGTGGTCTTGTCGGCAGTGGTTTGGTCGGTATTTGGCCGCATCGTTTTTCCTTCAAGGGCATATGTCGATATGTTGCGATGATCTGTTTAGGAGTCGTACCGATTATTGTCACGCTACTGAGCGGTCCTAACGAATTTGCGTTTGTCGCGCTTGCGGCCGGCTCGGCATGGGTCATGGCATGGGCAAGCGTTACATCGGTTGAAGTCGTTTCATTCGTTCAGCGGTCAGCGCCAAAGAAACTCTGCGGAAAAGTGCTGGCACTCGTTTACATGGCGCTTTCCTGCGCAACGCCTATTGGCCAATTGGTTTACGGGCTCGCATATGATCGATGGACTCCGGCGATTGTATTCGCAGGAATGTTGGCGGTGCTGACGTTGATGACAGCGCTGTTTTATCGGCTGAAAAGTCGCTTATGGCGAATGTCTTAAGGCACTGGGGCACCGTGAATTTGTGGAGGCGGTGGCACGTCGCGCCGGGACGCCATTGTTTGGGCACGCCCGTTCTCGTCTACAATATCGTGCAGACGAAGGAGAGGCGTGCCCATGATCAAGATGTTTGCGAGTGACTTAGACGGAACGCTGCTGAACGCCCTGCACGAGGCGGATGGGACCATCCGCCGTGCCATTCGCGAGCTGACCGAGGCTGGCCTGCATGTGGTTCCCGCGACCGGACGCTCGACGCTGCCAATCGGCGAGCATGGCTTTACGGGCCTGGCACTTGACGCCTGCTGCTCCAACGGGTCCATCGTGCGCGACAGCCATGGCGAGGTGCTCAAGACCTGGACCATCGATCCGCAGATTACCGAGGAGCTGCTCAAGGCGTTCCCGGACATTTGCTTTGATTGCTCCACGCCCGATGGCATGTTCTCGAGCGGTTCGTTCGAGATGCATCAGGCGGGCTTTAAGAAGGACAGCCCTATCAAGCGCATCGTGATGCGCGGCATGCGTGCGCGTGGCGGGTACCACGAGGAGCAGTATTTCGATCAGTCGGTCGGCGATATCTTGCGTCACGATGTATGCAAGATCAACTGCCGCGTGACCTCGCTCGAGCTGGAGCGCGACCTTAAGGCGTATTTGGCCGAGCGCTCGGACCGTGTGGTCAACGCGCCGTTCGATCCGGTGATGTTTGAGATCACGGACGTGGCGTGCAACAAGGGCGAGAGTGTGGCCTGGCTGGCAGGCTACTACGGTATTGCCGAGGACGAGGTCGCGGTTTACGGCGACGGCGGCAACGACATCGCCATGCTCAAACGCTTCCGTCACAGCTACGCGACCAAAAACGGTAGCGATGCCGCCAAGGCCGCCGCGAGCGCGACCATCGGCAGCTGCGTGGTCCACGCCGTCCCCAAACACATGCTCGCCACCATGCGCAAGCAAAACTCCCGCACCGTCATCGAATAATGTGACAAAGGGATGGCCCCTTTGTCACGGGGCCTGTGTTCTTGGAATACGAACATATATTCGTAAATATATAACTAGGCTCTGGTAGAATCGGTATCGTTGACGGCAGTTCCATGTGCCGGGCAGCGCCCTCCATCTGATGGGAGGTGATGCCCATGACCGATTTGATTGATTTCGTGAGACTTCTGACCGCTTTGGTCTCGTTCTTCACAGCGCTCGTCGGGCTTTCCGAGGCACTCAAGCAACGTTCGAAGCAACGTAAGACGATATGAGAAAGCCATTTGGGTCGCCTCCCCCGCGGCGCAGCTTCTTTCCGCGGGCTCGGGATGCCACAATGGGCTTTGAGTATCGGCCCGTGAGGTAGCCCTTACCGCACCTGCGGGGAGG
>CABUUE010000021.1 GCA_902494685.1 uncultured Collinsella sp. | reverse complement strand
GCGCTCGGTGGCAAGCAGGCGGCTCTCAATGCGGTCGCCCTCGCGCACCAGCACGCGGCCCGCGAGTGCCAGCGGGCGGTCGAACCAGGTGTAGTCGATCATGCCGCCGTAGGCCTCGGTGTTCAGGCGCAACGTCTCGCCTGCGCCATCGAGCTCGGACACAGCCTTGACCTTAAACGTCGGCGAATCGCCATGCGACGCCGTGAGCTGAAAATGATAGTCACCGGCAACGCCGTCCTCGCCCCACGTCGCGGCCAGGTCCTCGCCCACCTTAAAGGCAACAACACTCGAGGTGTTGCGCTGCGTGTAATAACGCCCGCCCGGCTCGATATCCCATGCCGCGTTCTCGGGCAGGTAGGTAAAGCCCGCCTCGTCGAGCTCGGCCATAATGGTCGCTGCCGTATGGAACATGCTGGGGCACGCCTCGATAAAGTCGATAAGGTCGTTGGCGGCCTCGATATCGTCGGCCGTCACGTGCACGCGCTCGGGCGTTTCCTGATCCGTCATGCTCTCCCCTTTCGCTGGGTTGATGGTCCCCTCCAGCATACCCCGCCGCGCCAGCGCCGCACTCTTCATTCCATGTTTAATCCCGCGCCGCTCGCCAAGTTGAGCCATCATACCCGTGCACCTTTTGCGACAATTACGTTAACAGGACGAGAGGAGCCGTCATGAAGCCACGTAGCATTGCCATCGCCTGCGGTGTCGCGGGAGTCGCCGTCGGCCTTGCCGCTGCCACCGGTATCGCTTACCGCAAGCAAATCAAGTCCGCCGCGTCGCTCAAACGCTTGACCGGCTACGCGGATGGCTATGACCTGTACGCAATCGACATCGCTTACGACTACAACCTCGACCGCATCATCGCCGCTGGCGTACGCGACGACCAGGCCTACATCGATGCCGTGGTGGCGCAGGTGCTGCCCGGTGTGCCGGCACATGTCCAGGCACCCCAGTTTGCCTGCAGCGCCTTTGCCGCCGTAGATGCCGAAGGCCGCGTGCGCACCGGTCGCAATTACGACTTTAAGGACGACACCTCGGCGCTGCTGGTGCGCAATCACCCGCGCGACGGCTATGCCTCCATCGGCTTTGCGGCCCTCAATAACCTGGGCGCCAACACTCCGCTTGGCTCCGTCGCCGGACGCGCCACGGCATTGATGGGCCCGTTTGCCCAGCTCGACGGCGTCAACGAATGTGGCGTGTCCATTGCCGTGCTCACCCTGGATTCCAAACCCTGTGACCAGGACACGCAGCGCCCCGTCATCAACACTTCGCTCGCCATCCGCCTGGCGCTCGACCGCGCGGCTACTACGCAAGAAGCTGTCGACCTGCTTTCCGCCTACGACATGCACGCCATGGCAGGACGCGATTACCACTTCTTTATCAACGACGCCGCCGGTGACGCGCGCGTAGTAGAGTGGGATCCGCACGATCCGGACCGCGCTTTCAAAGCGACTCCTGTACGCCAGGTTACGAACTTCTATGCCTGCTATGGCGACGAAGTGCTGCCCAACCAAAAGAATGGCGAGCTGGGCCATGGCAAGGAACGCGCCGTCGCAATCGCCGATGTCCTTGACGCCCATGTCGGCGCCCAAGACGAAGCAATCGCTTGGAAGGCCCTACGCGCTGCGGCGCAAGAGCCCAATCCGGAAGACATCACCAGCAACACGCAATGGTCGGTCGTCTTTGACAATACCGAGCCCGCTGCCGCCATCACGCTGCGCCGCCACTGGGGCGACGTCGACGCCTTCGCGCTGTAAGGAGCTGGCACCGTCGTCCTTACGCTCGCCTGACGTTGCTTACATTTCTATACATTTGAGCTAACACGTTTTACCCCCGCATCAACAATGTGCGGGGGTAAACTTATGCGCATGTTATAACTTGCCCGGAAGGATTCACCATGCTTAGGATCGGTCTTCTTACTAGTGGCGGCGACTGCCAGGCGCTCAACGCCACCATGCGCGGCATCGTCAAAACGCTTATGACCAATAGCGAAGAACCTATCGAGATCTACGGTTTTGAGGACGGCTACCAAGGCCTCATCTACAGCAGGTTCCGCGTCATGACGCCCGCCGATTTTAGCGGCATCCTCACCCGCGGCGGCACCATCCTGGGCACGAGCCGCACGCCGTTCAAGCGTCTGGACACTCCCGAGGCCGACGGCGTCGAGAAGGTGCCCGCAATGGTCCACACCTATCACAAGCTGCAGCTCGACTGCCTGTTTATGCTGGGCGGCAACGGCTCCACCAAGACCGCCAACCGCCTGCGCGAAGAGGGCCTCAACGTTATCGCCCTGCCCAAGACCATCGATAACGACACCTGGGGCACCGAGATGACCTTTGGCTTTACGAGCGCCATCGACGTCGCCACCAAGTGCATCGACGACATCCACACCACCGCTTCGAGCCACGGCCGTGTGTTCGTTATCGAGATCATGGGGCACAAGGTTGGCTGGATCCCGCTGTACGCCGGCGTTGCGGGCGGCGCGGACGTCATCCTGATTCCCGAGATCCCCTACGACATGGACCAGGTCATCAAGACCATCGAGCATCGCATGGAGACTGGCAGCCGCTTTACCATCGTGGCCGTCGCCGAAGGTGCCATCTCCAAGGAGGACGCAGCGCTGTCCAAGAAGGAGTACAAGAAAAAGCTTGCCGAGCGCACGAGCCCGTCGATTGTCTACGACATCGCCAAGGAGATCGAGGCCAAGACCGGTCGCGAGACCCGTGTCGCCATCCCCGGCCACACGCAGCGCGGCGGCCAGCCCGACGCCCAGGACCGTATCTTTGCGACCCAGTGCGGCGTCGAGGCAGCACTCGGCTGCCTGCGCGGCGAGTTTGGCTACATGATTGCCCTGCGCGACGGCAAGATGTGCCACATGCCGCTCGAGGATGTTGCCGGCAAGCTCAAGTATGTCGACCCCCAGAGCGATCTGGTACGCGAGGCCAAGGCGCTGGGCATCAGCTTCGGCGACGAGTAGCCTCGGCTGGAACTGCTCTCATCGGAGGCCCCAGGGCTTACCTCCCAAATCGTCCTCGGACATGTCAGGACCCCGCCGTGCGCTTCGCGCGGCGGGGTCTTTCCGTCCTGCGGAAAGATTTGGGAGGTAAGCCCTGGAGCCTCCTGCGGTAACTAGGGAGTCCGAGGCTATTCGTCTTCTTGCTGCGGGTGCCTGGTCTGAAATTAAGTTGCGGTGAAATAGTTCCTGCTTAGCCCGCAAATGGCTGAATCTAGGAACTATTCCACCGCAACTTACGAATGATCGGAGCGGCTACAGCACAAGCGTCGGCGTTCGTTTGATGGTCCGCCACGAAAAGGGGTCATCTACTACGTTTAACTCGATGAGGTCAACCATGACCGCCTTTTTCGAAAATCGACAGACCTTCTACCTGCGGTTTTATTTTTCGTTTTCCCGGCATGGTTGAGGGTATCCAATTAAACGTAGTAGATAGGCCCGTTTTGTGGCATATGACCCATTCAAGCCCAATCTCGAAGGCTAAAGAGAGCCTCTCATCCACGCCTGCGAGCAGAAGATAGCAAAGCATAGCAAAGCAACAAACGCCGGGTCACCCGTAGGTGCCCGGCGTTTGCCCAGATAAAACCTGCCAAAATAAACCTGTCCCTTTTTGGCAGGTTACTCGGCGCTCTTGAGGGCACCGACCATGTCGATCTTATTGAGGGTGCGATTGGTAGCGAGGTTGACGATAAACGTAAAGCCAAAGGAAAGCACCACGGCGAGCACGTAGCTCAGTGGCTCGACCTCAACATCAAAATACAGCGACGGCATCTGCAAAATGTAGGTAAAGCTCTCGGCCAGCAAGCCACCCAGCGGCACGCCCAGCGCGGCGCCAATCGCTGTAAGAATCAACGTCTCCTTGTTGACGTAATGGTGCACCTCGCCGCGGCGGAAACCCAACACCTTGATGGTTGCCAGTTCGCGCTTGCGCTCCGAAATGTTGGTGTTGGACAGCGTAAACACCACCACAAACGATAGGCACGCCGCCATAAAGGTCACAAGCACCACGACCGAATTGATGATCGTAAAGTTCGCCTCATAGTTTTCCCAATGCTCGGCCGTACTCGAAATCGTAAGCCAACCGTCACTCTTAAGATTCTTGCTAAACGCAATCTGGTCGGCCGACGAACCCTTAAGCAGCACAAAGACGCCGTTAAGACGTGCACTTCGACCGAACGCGCGCTCATAGGTGCCCTGCGTCATGTAAAGCGTGTTGCCCAGATAGTTAAGCGAAATGTCGCTGACTTTGACCTTGGCAACATTGAGCGACGAATCCTGGACGTGAGCCGTATCGCCCGGCTGAATCCCCAGCACCAGCTGCGAGCTCCTGCTTAAATACACGTCCCCGTCACGCAGGGCGAGTGGTTCGTTGGACTCATCCTCCAGGCGCACGTAGTCACCCAAGTCACCCGTGCGGTCGTCGGAAATCACAATGAGCTGCACGGTCTCGCTCTTGCCGCCAAACGTAAAGGTGACGTTGTCGGTCATAATCGGCAGGGTCGAGGTCACGGTCACGTTAAAATCATTGGCCGCGCTGCGCTCATCCAATGCCGCGCACGTCTGCGAAAAATCGTCGGGATTGGCGACCGCCAGCAGGTCGTAGCGCGTGATATGCCCGTACTGTTTGGGCGAAAGCGCCACCGACGTGTCGCGAATGCCCATACCGCAGATCACGAGCGCTGTGCAGCCGGCGATACCGAAGATGGTCATAAAGGCGCGCTTTTTGTAGCGGAACAGGTTACGCGCCGCCACCTTGTTCAAAAAGCTCATGCGGCGCCAGATAAAGCCGATGCGCTCAAGCAAGATGCGAGAGCCGGCGCGTGGGGCCTTGGGACGCATGAGCGAGGCCGGGGTCTCGGTCATCTCGTGGCGGCAGGCGATAATCGTAGCGCCCACCACGCCCACGGCAAACAGCGCCACCGAGACGATTGAGGACACGATGTCGTACGAGAGCAACATCTGGGGCAGCGAGTACATGTCGTCGAACACCGTAAACAGGAACAGCGGCAGGCCCACAAATCCGATGATATTGCCGAGCACGCCGCCGATCAGACATGCCCACAGCGCATAGTCCACGTATTTGGACAGGATGCGCCCGCGTGAATAGCCGAGCGCCTTGTACAGGCCAATGAGCGTGCGCTCCTCCTCGACCATGCGCGTGGCGGTGGTAAGGCTGATGAGCACGGCGACGACAAAGAAGATAAATGGGAAAACCGTGGCGATGGCCTCAATTGACGAGCTATCGCTCTCGACGCTCGAGTAGCTTGCGATGTTACCGCGGTCCTGGATGTACCAGGTGCATTCGCCCAGATCGGAAAGCTCGGCGCGGGCATCGGCAAAATGCTGGTTGGCGGCGGCGCGCCGCTGGTTCAACTCTGCCTGAGCCTGGACGCGCTCCTCGCTGCCCTCGGTCATGCGATTGATGTTGTCCTGTTCAATCCCAAAGAGCATATTCGCCTGGCGCTCGGCCGCATCCAAGCTTGCCGGCGTGTCGACCGTCAGCTCCTGAACGCGCGCCTTCTCACGCCCCTCGCGGATCTTCTCGATGTTGCCTTTAACCTCGTTGATCTTTGTCGTGTAGGCATCCGAATAGGAGTTAAGACTCTTGGCTCCCTCGACAATCACGTGGACCGCAGAGTAGGAAGAAGATGTCGCGGCATCCTCGCTCACATAGAACTTATAGTCCGCCGCCGAAGCGGCGCGAAAGGCGTTGACTGTCGAGTCGGAGCTCACGTCGGTAGGATCGAGGACCTCGGCCGTAATGGTGTACTCGCCCGCGGCAAACTGATCCTTGGCGCTTTGGTTCGACGAGCTCGCGTCATTGGCGGCAAAACTCACGGTATCGCCGAGCTTTTTGCCCGAAGCCTTCAGGAACTTCGAAGTCACCGCGACCTCATCGGCGCTCTCGGGCAAATCGCCGTTCACGAGCACTGGCTGATCGATGTTCTCCTTGGAGAGACTTTGCACGACCACGCGTTCGCGCGTTGTGCCCACGGCGGTGTAGGCGGTCTCGGCGTAGATGCCCTCGGCCGTCTCGACGCCGTCAACCTCTTGGATAGCCGCAAGATCGTCGCGCGTAAGGCCATAGGTCGACTGCACGTTAATGTCATAGACATTCTGCTGGTCAAAGTAGGCATCGACCGAATCGCACAAATCCTCGCAGCCCGCCTTAAGACCGCACATCACGCTCACGCCGAGCGCGGTGATGACCACGATGGACAAAAAGCGCTTAAGACTGCCGCGGATTGTGCGGTAGATGCCACGGCGAAAAACCGTCGGCACCATATCGTTTGAGCTTTGAGCGGTACGGTAGGTCGCGAACTCCCGGTCGCGACCCGCGTGCTCCGTATCGTGGTTTTGGCTGTTTTGGCGATCTTGGTCCATGGGCACTACCACTCGATTGTCTCGATCGGCACGGGATTTTGCTGGACCGTCTCGCTCTCCACGCGACCACTCTTAAAGCGGATCAGGCGATCGGCCATGGGCGCGAGCGCGGAGTTGTGCGTGATGATGATGACCGTAATGCCCTGCTTGCGGCAGGTATCCTGCAGCAGCTGCAAGATCTGCTTGCCGGTTTTATAGTCGAGCGCGCCCGTGGGCTCGTCGCATAAAAGCAGCTTGGGGTTCTTGGCCAGTGCGCGGGCAATGGACACGCGCTGCTGCTCGCCGCCCGAAAGCTGTGCCGGAAAGTTGCCCAGGCGCTCGCCCAGGCCAACCTGGCGAAGCGTCTGTTCGGCATCGAGCGAATCGGGGCAGATTTGCGCCGCGAGCTCGACGTTTTCGAGCGCCGTCAAGTTGGGGACCAAATTGTAGAACTGGAAGACAAAACCGACGTCGGCGCGGCGGTATTCCACGAGCTGCGCCTCGTTGGCGGAGCTCACGTCGCGCCCGTCCACCGTCACGGTGCCGGAAGTTACCGTGTCCATACCGCCCAGGATGTTGAGCGCCGTGGTCTTGCCGGCACCCGAGGCGCCCAGGATAATGGCGAGCTCACCGCGCTCAACGGTAAAGCTCGCGCCGTCGAGCGCATGGATGCGGGCATCGCCCTCGCCGTATGCTTTGATGACGTCTTTGAATTCGATATAGGCCATCGATCGGTTCCCATCTGGTCGGATAACTCTTTAGTATTACCCATTTCACGCCAACCAAAAAGGGACAGGTTCATTTTGGCAGGTTTTATATGGGGAAACGACAGCCATAGATGAGGCGCCGGGGAGGCAGAGAAATCATCGACGGGGTCAGGCCGACCGCCAAACACAACGCACGCATCTCTATCTGTCAGCCGAATCATTCGAACAGCTGTTCGTTTCTATGATATGATCCCGCTATCTAAGTAGGCCAATACGCAGAAAGGCGGCCAACATGGCGTTCGACTTTAAGAAGGAATGCAAGGAGCTCTACAAACCTGCAAGCAAGCCGAGTATCGTAACTGTCCCGCCTATGAGCTACGTTGCCGTTCGCGGAAAGGGCGACCCAAATACCGAAGGTGGCGAGTATCAAAACGCCCTGCCACTGCTTTACGGCATCGCCTATACCGTCAAGATGTCGAAGAAAGGCTCAAGGAGTATCGAGGGCTATTTCGACTTTGTAGTACCGCCGCTCGAAGGATTCTGGTGGCAAGACTCCCCGAGCGGCGACATCGATTATGTACGCAAGGACGATTTCAACTTTATCTCGTGCATCCGCCTGCCCGATTTCGTCACCCTAGATGACTTTGACTGGGCAGTCGCGGAAGCCACGACCAAAAAGAAACTGGACTTTTCTGCCGTCGAGCTGCTTAAAGTTGACGAGGGTCTCTGCGTTCAATGCATGCACACCGGGCCCTACGACAACGAACCGGCGACCGTAAACGCTATGAATGAATACACGACCAAGCAGGGCTATGTCCCCGACTTCTCAGACACCCGTTTCCATCACGAAATCTATCTCTCCGATCCACGCAAAAGTGCACCGGAGAAACTTAAGACTGTGGTTCGTCATCCTATCAAGCGCGCCGAATAGCGTGGGGCGCCGTCCCGCGCATCAGGTTTTAGGCCAGGCAATCAGCCGCTCCAAGGTCATCTGGCAGCTTCTTTGACGCAGGTCATCGTATCTTATAATTTTATGTCTCTAAAGCTGGAAAGCCTCTCAACGATGCGCAACTCCAGCTCTTTTTATATCAAGAGACTTAAATGAAATACCAGAAGTCGTGGATAACCATCAACGAACAGATAGCACTATTGACAGAAAACAAGGGTCTTAAGTGCTCTGATCAAAGCGAACTCGAGCGAGCTTTGGTCGAAGTCGGCTACTACAGGCAAAGTACTCGAGCGTTACTCCTCGTACGCGCCCTCGAGCCGCAGCAGCCACTCCTTGCGATCGAGCCCGCCGGCATATCCGTTGAGCGAGCCATCGGCCGCCACCACACGATGGCACGGCACGATAATCGAAACAGGGTTGCGAGCGACCGCAGCCCCCACCGCACGAGGAGACACAACGGGTGCCTCGTTTCCCGGCACACGATGGCGGGCGGCGACACGCTGGGCGATCTCACCATACGTGGCGACCTCACCACGCGGAATAGAAAGCAGCTCGTACCAAACTTCATGCTGAAACGCCGTACCGATCATATGCAACGGCGGCGTAAACCGAGGTTCCTGCCCTGCAAAATAAGCATTCAGCCAAGCCCACGAACGCTCAAGCACCGAAGAGGCCGCACCATGGGCCGGATTCGCCGACGACATGCCGCCAATACCGGAAACCGCGTCGGCGCCTTCAACATGTTCGGAGTCTTCCCGTAGAAGCGTGGAGCCAAAATGCTCCTGCCCCTCAAACCAAAGTCCCGTCAGACCGCGGCCATCAGCGGCAAGCAGGATTTCGCCCAAAGGCGAAGCAAACGTCGTCGTGACCACCAGCGGCTCCTTTCAAAACTCCGCACCATATTACCGCGAATTGTGCAGACAACCCCAATCGACCCCAAAGTCACCCAAGGCAGCAGGCGCGAAGCGCCGCAGCTGCCGGCCGCGCCCCACAGTCCCCCAAGGCGGCAGGCGCGAAGCGCCGAGACCGCCGCCGGGACCAAGGCCCGCAATGGCCACGCGCCCCCACATCAGCCCAGCGGCCCCAACCAACAACGGCCCCATCGCAGGCCGCTCGCAGCAGCGTCACCGCAGGCGGGGGCCGGGCTTAGTTTTCAGAACACTCCGCAGACCAGTGTGGCGCCTTGTCCGCGGCTCCGAAGGAGCAGAACAAGGCGCCACACATGGTCGAGGACGTTCTGAAAACCAAGCCCGGCCCCCGCCGGACAGGTCACACTACTCGCAGAGCAGCTTAGCGATCTGGACGGCGTTGGTTGCCGCGCCCTTACGGATTTGGTCGCCACAGCACCAGAAGGTGATACCGCGCGCGGCCTCGGGGTTCGAGATGTCGCGACGCACGCGGCCGACCCAGATCAGGTCCTGGTCGGACGTATCCATCGGCATGGGGAAGCGGTCGTGTGCATCCTCGGCAGCCATATCGTCAACCAGCTTGACGCCAGGAGCGGCAGCCAGCGCAGCACGGGCCTCGTCAACCGTAATGTCGCGCTCAAACTCGAGCGTGATGCTCTCGGAGTGCGAACGCAGCACGGGCACGCGCACGCAGGTGCAGTTCACACGCAGCTCGGGCAGGTGCATAATCTTGCGGCCCTCGTTTTGCAGCTTCATCTCCTCGGAGGTAAAGCCTTCCTCCTTGACGCCGCCGATCTGCGGAATTAGGTTGCTCGCCAGCTGGGCGGCAAACGCGCGCGGCTCGGGAATCTCCTCGCCACGGCCCAGGGCGGCAAGCTGAGCCTCGAGCTCGGCCATACCGGGAGCGCCAGCGCCCGAAGCCGCCTGATACGTCGAAACGATCATGCGCTTCACGCCGGCGAGCTGATGCAGCGGCCACGTGGGAACCAGACCGATGATGGTCGCGCAGTTGGGGTTGGCGATCAAGCCGTGATGCCACTTGATATCGTCGGCATTGATCTCGGGCACGACCAGCGGCACCTCGGGATCCATACGGAAGGCATGGCTGTTGTCGACCACGACGGCGCCGCGCTTGACAGCCTCGGGCAGCAGCTCCTTGGCGATATCGTCGCCGGCAGCGCCGAGTACGATGTCGCAGCCCTCAAAGGCCTCGGGGCAAGCTTCCTCAATCACGATCTGCTCGCCACGGAACTCGACGGTCTTGCCCGCAGAACGCGCGCTCGCCAGCAGCTTGAGCTTGCCAACCGGGAACTCCTGCTCGTTAAGGCACTCGAGCATCTGGGTGCCCACGGCTCCCGTCGCGCCCAAAATAGCAACCGTGTACTGTTTCATGCTTCCCCCTTTAAAGGTTGTGGCTTTTGCCCGCACGCCGAGCAGGCCGATTATTGTTGCCAGTGTATACAAGAACGGGGCGGGCACGAAACCCGCCCCGTCGAAACGAAACCGAAACGAAACGCCCCGCCGTAGATTTTTGAGACATGTCCCATAAATCTGCCGGGATGGCAGCTACTTGTGGAGTGCGGCCAGGGCGGGATCGACCGGCGCGGGAGCCTCCAGGTCGGAGACCTTCACAATGCCGTTCTCATCGGAGAAGGCACGGTAAATGGTCTGAATCGCCAGGTCGAAGTCCTTCTCCTCGACACCGATAATGATGTTGATCTCGTCGCAGCTCTGCGAAATCATGCGCACGCTCACGCCAGCCTGGCCAAGCATACCAAACAGATGGCCCGAGATACCTGCGCGGCCGCGCAGGTTACGGCCGACGGTAGCGATGAGCGCCAGGCCCTCGACAACCTCGATCTCGAGCGGTTCGACCTCCTGCTGAATGTCGCCCACGAGCGAGTACAGCGAATCGTGAACGTCCTGCTCCTGCACCACGGCGCCAAAGCGGTCAACACCGGTGGGCATGTGCTCGACGGAGACGTCATAGCGCTCGAAGACCGAAAGCGCACGGCGCATAAAGCCGACGCGGGGCTTGGTGCGGTCGCGGGCGACGTTGATGGCGACAAAACCGCGCTTGCCGGTCACGCCGGTAATGATGGGCTCTGCCTCGCCCTCGTCAGCCGTCTCGCTAATGATGGTGCCGGGGTCCTGCGGCGCATTGGTGTTCTTGATGACCAGCGGAATACCCGCCTCACGCACGGGGAACACGGCCTCCTCGTGCAGGACGCTTGCACCCATGTACGAAAGCTCGCGCAGCTCCTCGTAGGTAACGCGGGCGATGGGCTGAGCCTCGGGAACAATACGCGGATCGGCGGAATAGAAGCCCGAGACGTCGGTCCAGTTCTCGTACAGGTCGGCGCCCAGGCACTTGGCCAGGATCGAGCCCGAGATATCGCCGCCGCCACGGTCGAGCAGCTTGATCTGGCCCTCTCGCGTCGCGCCGTAGAAACCGGGCATAACAAAGCCGCCCTGCTGGCCGTACTCCTGCACCAGCTCGGAGGTGCGATTCATGCTGAGCGTACCGTCGTGATGGAACGCCACAACCGTCGCGGCGTCCAGGAACGGCAGGCCCAGGTACTCGGCCATCAAGCGAGCGGTGAAGTACTCGCCGCGGCTCACGAGCTCCTCGGTAGAGTAGCCGCCCGAGCGGGCGCGCTCGGCAAAGGCCGCGAACTCCTCGCGGATGGGATAGGTGAGCTCCAACTCGTCAGCGATATCAAAATAGCGCTGGCCGATGTCCTCGAGTAGTTCCTCGCACGACACGTGATACTTAACGTGCGCGTTAACCAGGTAGAGCAGGTCGGTTACCTTAGTGTCGCCCTTAAAGCGGCGGCCGCAGGCGGAAACCACCACAAAACGGCGGGCAGGGTCGGCATCGACGATGGCCTTGATCTTCTTAAAGTGTTCGGCGTCGGCGACCGACGAGCCGCCAAACTTGGCAATCTTAATCATGGGCTTGAGGTTACCTTTCTAAAAGCCTCTGCAAACCTGTTTTGCGCGCTCTGATACCATGGTTTCACCGATTGGGACCAAGGCATCCGAGGAGCAGTGTTATATGGGAACTTATCATAGTACACGAGGACGCACTTTATCGTGCTCAAGTAAGGTGGCAATCCGCACCGGCATCGCTCCCGACGGGGGTTTGTTTGTCTCGGACGAGCTCGGCACCCAGCAGGTCGATATCAGCTCGCTTGCAGATAAATCGTACTTTGAAATCGCTCAAGATGTGTTGGGAATGTTACTGAATGATTACACGGCCGAAGAAATTTCGGCGTGTATCGACGAGGCATACCGCGGCACGTTTGCGAGTGAAGAGGTCACGCCGCTCGTCAAACTCGACGCCGCGCCGAGCGCCGACGCCCCTCAGACCTATGTGATGGAGCTCTTTGGCGGCCCCACAAGCGCCTTCAAGGACGTCGCCCTGCAGATGCTCCCCCGTCTGATGGCCCGCACTTCCGCCAAGGACGGCGGCGCCGAGCGCATCATGATCGTCACCGCCACGTCGGGCGACACCGGCAAGGCCGCACTCGCCGGTTTTGCCGACGCTCCGGGCACGGGCATCACCGTCTTTTATCCCGAGGGCAAGGTCAGCCGCGTCCAGAACCTGCAGATGTCCACACAGGAGGGCGATAACGTCGCCGTCTGCGGCATCCGCGGCAACTTCGACGATGCCCAGAGTGCCGTCAAGCGCATCTTTGCCGATAAGGAGCTTGCCGAGCGCCTGGAGGCTGCTGGCACGGTGCTTTCGAGCGCCAACTCCATCAATGTCGGCCGTCTGGTACCGCAGGTCGTCTACTACTTTGCCGCCTATGCGCAGTTGCTG
>CABUUE010000020.1 GCA_902494685.1 uncultured Collinsella sp. | reverse complement strand
CGATCTAGGACACCGTACTCGACGAGGTGGCTTTTGGCCTGGAGCTTGCCGGCATCGACCGTGCCGAGGCACTGCGTCGCGCCCAGCTCGTCATCGACCGCTTTGGCCTGCCTGCCGATGAGGCGCCTTTCTCGCTTTCGCGCGGTCAGCGCCAGATGGTGGCACTCGCCTCTGTCGTGGTCGTAGAGCCCAAGATCGTCGTGCTCGACGAGCCCACGAGCGGCCTTGATTACCGCGAGTGCATGACCGTCATGGAAACGGTGCGCACCATGGCCGAGCGTGGTTGCGCCGTTATCATGGTCTGCCACGATATGGAAGTCGTCTCGGATTTTGCCGAGCGCATCGTGGTGATGGCCGACGGTCGCATCCTCGACCGCGGCCGCACGCACGAGCTATTCTCGAACATCGATCTCATGCGGCGTGCCTACGTGGAGCCTCCCCAGGTTATTGAACTCTCGCGCCGTCTGGCATCTTCCGTCTCGCCCGCTTTTGCGCAGGTGAGCGAGGTCACCGATGTCGTTCGAATTACCAAGGAGATGGTCCACCGTGGTTAACGTCATCGACTACATGCCGGGCGATACGCTACTGCATCGCCTGAACCCCGTCGTCAAACTGGGCCTCGCCGCCGCCATCATCGTCGGCATCTTCTTGTCCGACACCTACGTGGCGCTGCTGGGCTTTTTGGCACTCACCCTTGCGCTGGGCGCCTATGCCGGCGTCGTCGACCGTCTGTTCTCGCTGCTCAAGTTGCTGATCCCGCTCGCGCTTATCATGCTGGTGCTCCAGCTGGCCTTTATGCGCGATGGCAACGTGGTGTGGGGCTTTATCACCGACACGGGCCTCATCACAGGATCGAAGGCCTGTCTGCGCCTACTGGGTGTGGCGTTACCACTCATCCTCATGCTCATGGTGACCAAGCTCAACGACCTTGCCAACGCCTGCGTCGAGGTGCTGCACGTGCCGTATCGCTATGCCTTCACCTTTACCACGGCGCTGCGCTTTGTGCCGGTGTTTGGTCAGGAGATGAATGCCATCATGGAGGCGCAGACCGCACGCGGCGTCGAGTACGACACCAAGAACCCCATCAAGAAGCTTAAGCTCATGTTGCCACTGTGCGTGCCGCTGCTCATCTCAAGCGTGGGCAAGACCGATGCCACAGCCTTGGCGGCAGAACAGCGCGGCTTCTATCTGCGTACGCGCGCCAGCTCGTACAAGCGCTACCCCATCAAGGGCCTGGACATCGCCGTGCTCATCGTCAGCATCGCCCTCATCGCCATCGGCTTCCTGTTCTAGTTCACCACCGACAGCAACCGCCCAACGCAAAAGGCCTCGGCTCGCACCAAACGAGCCGAGGCCTTTACTGTTTCACCAGATAAAACCTACCAAAATTAACCTGTCCCTTTTTGGCGGGTCGGAAGCTAGAGGCGGTAGGGGGCGCCGCTGCGGATGATGGATTCGCGCACCAGGACATCCATGGCGTCGAGGGTGATCTCGGGCATCTCTCGGTACTTTTGCAGCACCGAGAGCTCGGTGCAGGCCAGAATGACGCGGTCGCAGCCGCTACGGGCGAACTCCCACATCACGCGGTCGAACTTATCCATATCGGGCTCACGTCCGGCCTTCACATCATCGTAGATAAGCGACATCACATCGTTCTGACGTTTCTCGCTGGGATAGACAACCTCAACACCCGCAGCCTTACATTCGCGGCCGTAGACGCCCGCGCCCACGGTTCCGTCGGTGCCCATGATGCCAATCTTGTGCACCGGCTCGGCCGGCATACTCAGGTTGGGGTCGAACTCGCACTCCCCCATCACCGCACCGGCCAGAGCATAGCGCACCGACTCACGCGGCATGTGGATAATCGGCACCTTCGTAAACGACTGGATCTGGTCGTAGAAGTAGTGTGACGTGTTGCAGGGAATAGCAATGTGCGCACAGCCCAGCGACTCGAGTGCCTGGGCACACTCTTTCATGGTCGCCAGCAGCTTGGCATGCTCGCCGGTCTTAATGGCCAGCGTGCGGTCGGGCATGGTCGACTTGGAGAGCACCACCATGTCGATATGTTCCTGATCGCAGGCAGCAGCCGTATGACGCACCACCTGGTCGTAGTAATACGACGTGGCCTCGGCGCCCATGCCGCCGATAACTCCCAGCTTTTCCATCGCCGCCTCCTTGGTGACGCTTGCGCAATTGCGCGTATCATACCCGCGCCCGCCCGATGCAAACCGGACGGGCGCCGCGCTCATCTACTTGTAATACGTCTTGAACAGCTTAAAGTGGCGCAGCTTGGTGTGCCACATGCGCAGCCAGCGGTTAAAGACAAAGTCGCCCTTCATAAACGAAGGGTCGGCGCCCTTGCCTTCCTTGTCCAGGCGATGCACCTTAGCGCGCAGCTCGGGATCCTTGACGTACTTGTCGACGACGCCCATGGGGACGACCATCCACAGGGCCTCGTCCTGAGCCGTCACAAACTCCGGCTCAAATGGACGGTTGAACACATACTCGTCCACCACATACTTGGCAACGTTAAAGCCACTGTTAGTGACGTAGTAGTTACTGCGGCCCTGGCGCGTGTTGAAATCGAAGAACTTAAACGAGCCGTCGCGCTCGTCGTACTTAACGTCAAAGTTGGAATAGCCCACAAAGTGAAGGTCCTCGAGCAACTTGCGCACGCCGCCCATGAGCTCGTCGTTGGGCTCGGTAATGATACAGGCATGGTTGCCGACACCGTGGGGCTGATGTTCCTCGAGCAGCACGTGACCCAGGCACATCATGCGCACCTTGCCGTTGCGGTCGGAATAACTGGTGAGCACGCGCATGTACTCGTCGTTGCCGGGCACGCGATCCTGCAAGATCAGGTCGTCGGTGTAGCCGCTGGCATACGAATCGCGAATGACCTGTTCCAGCTCGGCGCGGTCGGCAATCTCATAGGCCTTCTTCTGGCCCTCGAACTCGTGCTGCCACCACATGATGCCGTCAGAAGGCTTCAGAATCATCGGGTAAGGAAAATCGATCTGGTCGAGCACTTCGGCAGGCGCCTCACCCTGGGCATTGAGCATCGTCTTGGTAAAGGTAAACGTGTGCGGATAGGGCACGCCATGCTTCTCGCACAGCTCGTAGAAGATCTCCTTCTTCTGGCACTGCTCGAGCATGCTGTAGGGCGCGTAGGGAGCGACGATGTTATCCGCCAGCTCATGAGCATCCTTGGCTTGAGCCACGAGAGCGACATAGTTATCGCCACAGCCCACAAGGACAATCGTCTTGTCGGCATGCGCTTGGGCAATGCCGTTGACGGTTTTGAGCATCACGGGCATGGTGTCGATATCCACGTTGGGCGTGTAGTCGATAATCTGGCTGCGGTACGCGGGACCCGTCTGATACTTGCCAAAGACCAGACTCTTGACCTGGTACTCCTCGTAGAAGGCGCGCGCCACCGAATAGGCGTTGATGTCGCCACCGAGCAGCACGGGAATGAACTCGCGCTCTGTAAATTGCAATGCCATGGAAACTTCCTATCATGAACTGCCCACACAACGGGCGGTCTTTGCGCAACTGATTTATTCTAGCGTGCCAAGCCGCCGGCGCCCAAAGCTCCACCGTATCTATGGCAATCGACGCAATCGTCCAGCACGAAGGCCAGCACGAAGACGGCGCTCACCGTTGTATGACAACGGGCAATGAACCTACCATTGTTGTAGGATTCAACATGTTGCCCGCCCCGTCGAAAGGTGCACCGTGCCCCAGGCTCATCCGATCAACAACCCCATCATTGACGCCGCAAAGCGCGAACTTGCGGATCGTGCCCAGACGGCAGCTCCCCTACGCACCGCAAACGATGCTTACAACGGGCCTGTCCGCATCGTCTCAATCAACACGTCGGAGCACAAAGGCACGCGTAAGTCACCCGTCGCCGACGGGCACGACACCGTCGTCGAGCAGTTTGGCCTCGCCTCCGATGCGCACGCCGGGCATTGGCACCGTCAGGTCTCCTTTTTAGCTGCAGAGTCTATCCAGACGGCGCAGGCGCGCGGGCTCGATGTGCACGAGGGCGACTTTGGCGAGAACTTCACCACCCAGGGTATCAACCTGCTCTCACTCCCCTTGGGCACGCAGCTCAAGCTCGGCAGCGAAGTACTCGTCGAAATCAGCCAGATCGGCAAAGTCTGCCATACCCGCTGTGCCATCTACTATCTCGCCGGCGACTGCATCTTTCCCCACGAGGGCGTTTTCGGCGTGGTACTAAAGGGCGGAGAGGTCCATACCGGCGACGAAATCCAGGTGGTCAAGCTCGGCGACGGCACTTGCTCGTTCACCCCCGCCGAGGCGCTCGAAGAGATTGAGCAGGCTCGCCAGGAGGGCACGCTGTAGTTGTAAAACCCCATGTTGAGATAGCTTTTACAGCCCAAAGTTCCTCTTAAACAGGCCCCCGTAACGTTAAAGTTGAACTCTATGGTTTCTCAACAATTCATCATAACTGCAGGTCAAAGCCAAAGCCTCAAGTTCAACTTGACCCTTTGGAACCTTTAAGGTTCAAGTTGAGGTCGAAAGCAGTAGTAGAATACCGTTCGAACCATAACCTACGATTGATTGCAGAGGGACTGGATGCAGCATTCGAATCATCGCACCGCAGCGCTCATTGCGTCGAAGCCGGCTCGTATCATCACGAGCGCCGCGCTCGCCGTTGCGCTGACGGCCACGCCGATGCTCTCCCCCGTTGCGGCGTATGCCGCCTCGCAGGCAACGCAGGACCAGCTTTCCGCAGCCCAGCAGAAGATCGAAGCCGCCACGAGCGCCTACAACGACGCCCGCACCAAACTCGATGACCTGCAAAAGCAGATTGACTCCAATGAGGCAAGCATCGAGGAAATCGAGGCCAAGCTTCCCGAGCAGCAGGCCAAGGCAAGCTCCGCCATGCGCGATCTGTACAAGTATCAGAAGGGCACCAATCCCATCGTGAGCTTCCTGGTCAACGCGCAGAGCCTGGGTGAGTTCATCACGACCTGCAAATACACCAACCAGATCACGAGCTCGAGCGTCGACGAGATCGAAGAGCTCAATAACATGCAAACCGAACTCGAGCAGAACAAGGCCGAGCTCCAGCAGGCCAAGTCACAGCTTGAGGCAGAGCAGAAAAACGCCGAGGATGCGCTGACGCAGGCCCAGCAGCTCCGCAGCGAGGCACAGGCAAAAGCCGAGCAGGAAAATGCCGCTGAGCTTGCCAAGCTTGAGGCCGATAAGGCCGCTGCCGCCGAGAAGCTCTCGGGCGAGGGCGTAAGCGGCAGCAATTCCAGCAGCCAGGCCACCAACACCAACACCACCATCGACACCACGGTGAACAACGCCAATACCGGTAGCTCCGATTACGATTCGTTCATTAATGAGTGGACGAGCCGCATCGACAATTATCTCGCCGGCTCCCCCATGGCAGGCCAGGGCTACAACTTTGCCGTCGCCGCTTGGAATACCGGTGTCGACCCCCGTTGGTCCCCCGCTATCGCCTGCATCGAGAGCACCAAGGGTGCTTATTGCGCCAATTCCTACAACGCCTGGGGCTGGAGTGCACGTGGCGGCGGTTGGCGCAGCTTTGGCAGCTGGAGCGAGGGCATCTCCGCTCACGTTGCCTATCTGGGCGCCAACTATGGCTCCACCCTTACCCCGGCAGCGGCCAAAAAGTACTGCCCGCCCACGTGGCAGGACTGGTACAACAAAGTCGCCGCTCAGATGAACCGCATCTAAGTGCAACTGCAAAGGGCCCCAACGGGGCCCTTTTCTTTTAGGTAGCGGAGGTATCGACGACGCCGGTCGCATTGGCAACCGCGACTATGACGATCATGCATAGGAGCAGCACACCCAATGCCTTGAGCCAGAGTTTCGCGAGTTTCTTGCCGCGATAGCTGTCGAGCAGTGCGAATCGCCGACGAAGACGGCGCTTATCGAACAGCGCAAAATGCATAAGCACCATAAGGCCATCGACAAAGAAAAAATACTCGATTATGAGAAGCCACGTCGGGTAGCTTTGGTTTGCTCCGGTGGGGTGAAAGACGGCAAAGTGACTTCCGACAAAGAACACAAGCAGCGAGAAGCAGACGAGCGTATTCCAAATGCGCCCCAGAGACTCCGGAACGCGAGAGAGCAGACCGCATGCAGCGGAGGCGGCAGGCCTAGGAAGCCCTGCAGGGTTCTGGAGCCCTTGGGGCGTCAGCACCGTCTCCGAGGCCGGAGTACGGACAGGCGCAGGCGCAGGAGGCCGCACGGGACGACTCAGGTCGTATGCTGCGTGCGTCGCCCGTCCCAACGCCTCCGCACTCGCAAAACGCTTGGCCGGGTCGAGCGCCATCGACATGCAGACGGCATCGGCAAGTGGAGTGGGAATGCCACGCGCCTCGCATTGCTCGCGCATGTCGAGCCCTGGTTTAGGGTCGACTCCCGTCAAGCAGAAGAACAACAGGGCGCCAAGTGCGTAGACGTCGCTGCGCACACTCGTCTGCCCAAACCCATACTGCTCGGGCGGCGCATAGGGTCGCGTGCCAAACTTGACGGTGTCGGTATCGGCGCCATCGCGCCATACGCGGGCGATCCCCAAGTCGATAATCACCAGCGATGAAAATGTCAGGCCGTCATCAGGCGTATAGTTGGCACCCGTCACGATGATATTCGACGGCTTGAGGTCACGATGGATCACCGGCGCCGACGTCTCCCCCGCCATTGCAAAACCGGCGTGGAGCTCGCCCACGGCATCGCATAGGGCAGGATACAATTCGTGCGCATAATCGGGGGTGGCTCCCAGACGGTCCACCAGCGCCCCGAGTGTCTCCCCTTCGATGTATTCCATAACCACGTTGAGCTCGTCGCCCACACGACGACAATCGACGATTCTGGGCAGGTGCTCAAAACGCCTGCCTGCCCGCTGGGCGGCAAACAGACGCTCGTATGCCCCGCCGATTTGAGCCGAAGCATCGATGCGTTTACGGACAAAGGGGCCGAGCGAACCACCGCCGGTTCCTTCAAAGTACACGAGCTCGGTTGTTTCAACGGACGAGCGCTTAAGTACACGCTCCACGCGATAGCTGTCGTCGCGATCGAGCGACGCCAGGTGCTCGGCAAGCGCTGCAGTCAGCTCGTCATCGGAATATGTTGGGGTCTGAGTATCCATAGCCTCCATCATAGCGCAGGGCGCAGACACCCCACGGCATCCGCGCCCCGTTCGTTCGCATCGTTGTTCGGCAGCTCCGCCGGCTCAGATATCAGCCGCTAACTCACCGTCTCCTCGTCAAAGCGATACAGCTCCTCGTTGACCTTTTGGAGGCTGCACCCGCGATCGATACAGAAGATGATGATCGCATCGCGACGGTCCTTACAATTGAGGATGTTGGCACCCGCCGCCGTCAAGGCGCGGTTGGTCTCCTCGAGCGTTAGCGCCATGGCGAAGGCAATCTGCAGCACCTTATTGCGACTCGGATGACGCGCACCGGTAAAGATCTGATAGCCAAAGGTCTCATTGAGATCGGCCATACGAACCACGCGCGAGCGCTCCAAGCCCTTTTCCTGCAGCAGCTGCTTCAGGTAGTCCGAAAGCGACGGGGTGGCAAAGTCGTGCTCCTTGATATAGCCATCGATGTTTGGCGCGTCGAGAAGCTCATTGAGTAACTCGTCAGTCAGCTTTTTATCGGGCATACGACCTCACCTCCCATACGGCGCAACGGTAGCGACATGCTAGGCCAGCACCCAGCTTGCAGTGGCAGACTTATCAAACATGTTGGCAAAATACAGTGCCTTCTTGATATCGCCATCAAAGTAGATATTGCCCGCCACGGAGCCACCGGCGGAAAGGGTACCAGACTGCAGCTCATCGGAGCCCTCGCTGTAGTAACCCTGATTCTGTTGAGCGCCGTTGGCGTCCTCGCCCTTCCAGTCGTAGATATTGTAATCTGCGCCCTCATCGCCATTGTTGACGTACGTGACGTGAATGCCCGTCATGGTCGAACCGTCATAATTTGTGAGGCCGGGCTGGACGGAATCGACAACGACGGAAAGACCGGCAGCCGTGGTCACCGTCGCACCAACCGCCAGGTCAGTCGTAGACTGCTCTTCCTTCTTCGCCTCTTCCTTCTTGTCGCCATCGCCAGCGTCCTCGGTGACGGTCGCCTTATCGCTACCACAACCGGCAAGAAGACCGGCAGTCCCCAAGGCGACGGTGGCGAATGCGCTCAGTGCAGCGCGACGGCTCAGCAGCACTTCGTTTTCAAGCTTTTTCATCATGCATCCTTCCTACGATCCGGCTACCGTGCCGGCACACAGCACATCGTAGGAAGGATTAAACTTGAATTCATTAGCTGAGAGCTAAGGTTGCGGTAAACGGCCAATGCAGTTATCCAAACGCCGAGCAAACGCACTTTGCGCGACCGTCTGCTGGCAGCGCATCAACCCACCGTGACGGATTTCCCGGTAAAGGCACTGATCATCAACAGGGCAAAGAACACCAGGTAGCTGACACTCAGCGGGTACGCAATGATCAGGAAGACGACCCAGCCGACATTGGTTTTACCGTCGGCACGGCGTTGCTCGCGATTGCGGCAGAGCCAAATCGTCACGCCAATAGCCACAATCAACAGCACGAGTGCCGCTGCTGCCAACCCGGCAAGCGCAAACATCACGCCAATGCTCACAGCAATAACCGGAAGCAGCAGCAGGCCGCACCCGCACCCACCAGGACTATACACGGCAGTCTGTCGGCGCCTCATCATCACTCCAAGTCAAGCAATCGTTTGTAGACATCGAGGCCTTTGAGCAGAATTTCCTCGTCAAAGAGCATGGTATCGGTATGCAGAGCGCTCGTGGCATAGGCGGGACAGCCATCCGGATCACTCGGGTTTTCTTGACCCTCCGGCACGCCCGTGCCCAGCAAGAAGAACACGCCCGGCAGATAGCGCTGATAGAAGGCGAAATCCTCGGCGATTAGCAGCGGCTCGTCCACAAGTTGCAGTTCGGACAAGGCAGGCGCGACGCTGGCAAACAGCTCGGGGTCGTTATCGACCGGTGGATAGCCCTCGGCAAAGTCGAGATCATACGTGCAGCCCGTTGCGGTGCACGCCTCGTCGAGCACACGGCGTACGCCCTCGCGCGCACGGTCGAACATGTCGTCCGTAAACACACGCAGGCTTCCGGCCACATGGGCCTCCCCCGCCACCGCGTTGCAAACCGTACCGGCCTGCAGCAGACCAAACTTACCGATACAGGGCTCGTCGGTGCCCAGCTCGTCCATCAGTTCGCGCTCGGCAACCAAGAACTTGGCAGCCGCCAGCGCCGCATCGTGCGACTCCTCGACCGGAACGCCATAGGTCTTAGCGATATGGATGCTCGTCCCGTGAATATGAATGTGCGTCTCACTCGAACGCGCCAGCAACGGACCGGGGCAGCTCGCCAACGTGCCGGCGGGCAGATCGGGCCACACGTGGAAGCCGAAGATGAGATCCGCCCCGTAGCGCTCGAACACGCCGCTCTCGCATACCGTCTTGGCACCACCGATCGTTTCCTCGGCCGGCTGGAACACAAAGAGCACATTGCGCCTAATGGCGCCCGGCTGCTCGCGAATCGTACGGTCGACATACGTCGCGGCGGCAAGTGCCATGGCCATGTGTCCGTCATGTCCGCAAGCGTGCATCTTGCCGGGATGGGTCGAGGCAAAGGCCGCTCCCGTCGCCTCCGCGATGGGCAGCGCATCCATATCGGCGCGAATCGCCGTGGCATGCGCGGCATCAACGCCGGCGTCGAAGAAAGCACAGACGCAGCTGGGGCACGGATGGGTCACCTCGCAAGCGAGCGATGCCAGCACGCCCTCGATATAGGCAATGGTTTGCGGAAGATCGAAATCGAGCTCCGGGATCCTGTGCAAGTCGCGCCGATAGCGACGGAGTTCTTGGAGCTCGGTCATAGAGGATCCCTTCGTGAGGCACATCTGTTGCAACTTATTGTGATACAGGATTGTGGCGCACATGTTTCCAGCATATCCCTGCATTTTTTAAACGTTATATTCGAATACTCTTGTTTGGTAAAGTGCAACGTGATAGGGTCTTTACCACTTGATAGAGGCGCGGGCACGAAGAGCCGCGGGCGAGCCGGCAGGCTTTGACCCCGTGGGGAGGCGAAACCCGCCGAACTGGGTTTTTCGGGCACGAACAACCTGGTGGGCCTGTGGGAAACACCCACAGGACTGTCTGCAGCAATGCGGGAGCGCTATCCGGACATTGGGTCCACGCTATGCGGATTCGATGCGCAGATGGCGCCGTCTGGATAGCGAGGTTTACGGGACATGGCATTGACCCCCAACGAGGCATATGCGGCCAAGCAGCCGTTTGTGGACAAGGAGACACTCGAGCATATCGTCGAGCAGTTCCCCACGCCGTTTCATCTATACGACGAGGCGGGCATCCGCCGCAACATGCAAGAAGTGCGCGACGCCTTTGCATGGAACCCGGGCTTTAAGGAACACTTTGCCGTCAAGGCCAACCCCAACCCGGCGCTCATCTCCATTCTCAACGAATACGGCTGCGGCTGCGATTGCTCGAGCTATACCGAGCTCATGATCGCCCGCTCGCTGGGTATCACAGGACACGACATCATGTTCTCGTCCAACGACACGCCGGCTGCCGACTTTGAGCTCGCCGACAAGCTGGGCGCCATCGTCAACTTTGACGACATCAGCCACATCGAGTTCTTTGAGCGCGTTGCGGGGCCCATCCCCAAAACGGTCAGCTGCCGCTTTAATCCAGGCGGTCTGTTCCAGCTCTCCAACGGCATCATGGACAACCCGGGCGACTCCAAATATGGCATGACCACCGAGCAACTCTTCGAGGCCTTCCGCATGCTCAAGGCCAAGGGCGCCGAGGACTTTGGCATCCACGCATTCCTTGCCAGCAACACCGTCACCAACGACTACTACCCCAAGCTCGCGCGCATCCTCTTTGAGCTTGCCGTACGCCTGGAGCGCGAGACCGGCGCACACGTCGCCTTCATCAATCTGTCCGGCGGCGTCGGCATCCCCTACCTGCCCGAGCAGCAGGCCAACGACATTCGCGCCATCGGCGAGGGAGTACACGCGGCATACGACGAGATCCTGGTTCCCGCCGACATGGGCGATGTGGCCATCTGCACCGAGATGGGCCGCTTTATGATGGGCCCCTACGGCTGCCTGGTCACCAAGGCCATCCACGAGAAGCAGATCTACAAGGACTATATCGGTGTCGATGCAAGCGCCGTCGATTTGATTCGTCCTGCCATGTATGGCGCCTACCACCACATTACGGTGATGGGTCAGCCGGGCGGCGCCGACAAGGCCACGGCGCCCGTCACGAACACCTATGACATCACGGGCAACCTATGCGAGAACAACGACAAGTTCGCTATCGATCGCAAGCTGCCGCATATCGACATGGGTGACCTGCTTGTAATCCACGATACCGGTGCGCATGGCTACTCCATGGGCTACAACTACAACGGACGGCTGCGCTCGGCCGAGGTCCTGCTGCGCCCCGATGGCGCGGCCGACCTCATCCGCCGCGCCGAGCGCCCGGGCGATTACTTTGCCACGCTCGACGTGCTGCCGTGCGGCCGAGAGCTGCTGGCCAAGTCGCGCGCCGAAAGTGCCCGCCGTCGCGCCGAAGACGAGCGCCTGGCAGTCGCAGCTCAATGGAACAAACGCATCCAGATCGCGGAGGCGAAGGAGAAGAACATGGACATCCGCAATCTCGAGGGCTCAATCGTCGCCCTGGTTACGCCGTTTAAAAAGGACGGCAGTGTCGACTTTGACGCGCTCGAGCGCCTTATCGATTTCCACTTGCAAAATGGCACCGACGCCATTCTCACCCTGGGCACCACCGGCGAGAGCGCCACGATGACCGATGACGAGGACAACTCCGTCGTCGCCGCCGTGGTCAAGCATGTTGCAGGACGCGTCCCCGTCATCGCCGGCTCGGGCTCCAACTCCACGCAGACCATGCTCACCAAGTCGCTCACCTATCAGGGCCTGGGCGCCGACGGCCT
Source organism: uncultured Collinsella sp. (assembly GCA_902494685.1). Taxonomy (GTDB): domain Bacteria; phylum Actinomycetota; class Coriobacteriia; order Coriobacteriales; family Coriobacteriaceae; genus Collinsella. The sequence continues at coordinate 744 of CABUUE010000020.1, read as the reverse complement.
GCTGCTCATTACCCCCTACTACAACAAGTCCAACGAAGAGGGTATCTATCAGCACTTTAAGACCGTCGCCGATGCCGTTGACATCCCCTGCATCCTGTACAACATCCCCGGCCGCTGCGGCTGCGGTATCAGCGAGCGCAACGTAGAGCGCCTGGCCGCGCACCCCAACATCATGGGTATTAAGGAGGCCTCGGGCAACGTCGCCTACGCGGCCAAGATCGCCCACCTGCTGTCAGACGACTTCCGCATGTACTCGGGGGAGGACGCGCTTACCGTGCCGCTCATGAGCCTGGGCGCCTCGGGCACCATCAGCGTGTGGGCAGACGTGCAGCCGCAGCTCGTACACGACATGTGCCGCGCTTATCTGGACGGCGACGTAGCGCGCGCCCGCGATATCCAGATTGCCGGCCAGCCGCTCATCAACGCCCTCTTTAGCGAGGTCAACCCCATCCCCGTTAAGGAAGCGCTCGCCCAGATGGGCATGATCGAGGCAAACTACCGTATGCCGCTGTGCCCCATGGCAGACGACACGCGATCCGCACTTACCGATGCTCTGAAGGGAGCTGGTCTGCTTGATTAAGACCGTCATTATGGGAACGGGCCGCATGGGCTCGCTCATCCGCACCACCGCCGAAAGCATTGTCGATGCCGCCGGGCAGCCCGTTTTTGATATCGTGGCCCAGATTGGCTTCGATTTGAGCGAGCTCGAGAACGCACCGGCTGCCGATGTGATTATCGACTTCT
>CABUUE010000019.1 GCA_902494685.1 uncultured Collinsella sp. | reverse complement strand
CCGTGCTCATGAACGCCATTCCCGCCAAGGTTGCCGGCGTCAAGCGCGTGGTTATGGTGACGCCGCCGCAAAAGGACGGCCTGATCAGCCCCTACACGCTCGCCGCGGCAAAGCTCGGCGGCGTGGACGAAATCTATATGGTGGGCGGCGCTCAGGCCGTGGCCGCGCTGGCGTACGGCACCGAGACCATTCCGCGCGTCGACAAGATCACCGGCCCGGGCAACGCTTTTGTCGCCGCGGCTAAGCAGATTGTCTCGGGCGATGTGGGAATCGACATGGTCGCTGGCCCGTCCGAGGTCTGCGTGCTGGCCGATGCCACGGCCAAGCCTATGGTGGTCGCGGCAGACCTGATGGCCCAGGCCGAGCACGATCCGCTGGCAGCATGCTATCTGGTGACTTGCGACGAACAGTTTGCGCGCGAGGTCGAGGCTGGCATCGACATCCTGGTGGCGCAGTCGCCGCGTGCCGAGATCACGCGCGCTTCGCTCGACAACGAAGGCACCATCGTGGTGGCCGCCGATATGGCTGCCGCCGTCGAGGCCGTGAACACCGTGGCGCCCGAGCACCTTGAGCTGCACTGCAAGGACGCAATGGGCCTGCTTGGCGGCATTCGCAACGCCGGCGCCATCTTTGTGGGCGCTTGGAGCTCCGAGCCGCTTGGCGATTATGTTGCTGGCCCCAACCACACGCTGCCGACCGGCGGCACGGCCATGTTCTCCAACCCGCTTTCGGTCGAAGAGTTCGTTAAGCGCTCGAGCGTCATTTGCTATACGCCCGAGGGTCTGCTCTCCGACGCTCCCGCTACGCAGCGCCTGGCCGAGGCCGAGGGCCTGTGGGCGCACGCGCTCTCTGCCGCCCTGCGTCGTCGCGTGCTGGAGCAGGGCGAGGATGCCGTGAGTGCCGAGTCGCTGGCTGCGGCCGACCTGACCAAGGTCGCCTGGCCGGGCGACGCTGTGGCGACGGTCGCCGAGGGTGTGGACCTGGCGGCTGCAGGCTCGGATGGCGCTGGCGCGACCGGCGAGGAGGTTTAACATGGCCGAACTCACGCCGCGCATGAAGGAGCTCGTCCAGCCCTACCTGGCCGGTATTGAGCCCTACGATCCCAACTTTACGCACACGCGCATCAATCTTTCGGCCAACGAGAACACCTATCCCGTGCCCGCTGGCGTGCGCGAGGCGATCGACGCGGCCTTGGCTGCCACACCGCTCAACCGCTATCCCGATCCCATGTCTTGTGACCTGCGCGATGAGCTTGCTGCCTGGCATGGCGTGGCGCGTGAGAACATCTGCGTGGGAAACGGCGGCGACGAGCTGCTCTATAACTACCTGCTGGCGTTTGGCGGCGCGGGACGGACCCTGCTCAACTGCCCGCCGTGCTTTAGCGAGTATGCGTTCTTTGCGTCGCTTTGTCAGACCGAGGTGCGCGATGTGTGGCGCGACCCGGCGACCTTTGAGCTCGACCAAGCGGCTGTGCTCGCGGCCGCGCCCGAGTGCAACCTCGCCATTGTGACCTCGCCCAACAATCCCACGGGCGACGTGGCGCCGCTCGACTTTGTCGCGGCCCTGTGCGATGCCTGCCCCGGTATGGTGATGGTCGACGAGGCCTACGTTGAGTTTGCCGACGATTCGTTTGGCGCGGCTACCACGGCGCAAGGCCTTATCGCCGAGCATCCCAACCTGGTGATTCTGCACACGCTGTCCAAGGCGTTTGGCGCCGCCGGAGCGCGTCTGGGCTATGTGATTGCGGCACCCGAGGTTATCGACGTGTTCGCGGCGATTCGCCAGATCTATTCGGTCAACGTGCTGAGTCAGGCGGCAGCACTCGCCTGCGTGCGTGCCCGCGATGCGTACGCGCCCGTGGTGGCGCAGGTCGCATCCGAGCGCGAGCGCGAGCTGGCCGCTCTGCGCGCGATGGCTGCCGAGGGCCTGCCCGTGGAGGCGTGGCCGAGCGCGGCGAACTTTGTGCTCGTGCGCACGCCGCATGCCACGCGCGTGCGCGAGCGCCTACGCGACGAGTATTCGATTTTGGTGCGCGACTTTAGCTATGCACCGGGGCTCGCGGACTGCCTACGCATTACCGTGGGTACCCCGCAGGAAAACGACGAGGTGCTGGCTGCGTTTGCCGCGCTGGTGAAGGAGGAGATGTAGGTGGGCCGTTATGCCGAGGTAACCCGTAAGACGGGGGAGACCGATATTGCCGTCAAGCTCGACCTGGATGGAACCGGTACGTGCGATATCTCGACCGGCGTGCCGTTTTTCGACCACATGCTCAACGCCTTTGGCCGCCATGGTCTGTTTGATTTGACGGTGCGCGCGGTGGGCGACGTGGAAGTTGACGCGCACCACACCGTTGAAGATACGGGCATTGTGCTGGGTGAGGCGTTTTGCCAGGCGCTGGGCGACAAGGCGGGCATTACGCGCTTTGCCGATGCGGCGATTGCCATGGACGAGACGCTCGTGATGGCCGCCGTGGATATCTCGGGCCGCGGGCAGGCCTACTGCGAGCTGCCCGTGCCGACCGAGCGCGTGGGCAGCTTCGATACCGAGCTGGCCGTCGAGTTCTTCTACGCCTTTGCGCGCGACGCCAGGCTCACGTTGCACGTGCGCGAGCTGGCGGGCGGCAACTCGCACCACATTATCGAGGCTGCCTTTAAGGCCGTGGGCCGCACGATGCGCCACGCCTGCGAGCTCGATCCCCGCGTGCAGGGCATCCCCAGCACCAAGGGCTCGCTGTAACCTGTCCCTATTTGGCGGGTTTTGAATGAGATAAAGGAGGGTCGCGTGGGCGAACCGAAAATCGTGGTGGTCGACTACCACAAGGGCAACTTGTCGAGCGTCGTGCGCGGGCTTGCGCGCGCCGGCGCCGTCGCCTGCACGTCGGACGATCCGGAGCAGATCCGCAACGCCGACGGCCTGGTCATCCCGGGCGTGGGCGCGTTCTATGACGCGATCACTTTTATGCGCCAGAGCGGCGAGGCGGACGCGGTGCTCGACGCCGTTGCCGCTGGAACTCCGCTGCTCGGCATCTGCCTGGGCCTTCAACTGTTTTTTGAGCGCGGCAACGAGGGCGTGCCAACGGACGAGGGCGCGGACGCGGACGACAGCGCTTCCGAGCAGGCTGGTGGTCCCTGGGTCGATGGCCTGGGCATTATGCGCGGCTCGTGCACGCGCTTGGAGTCGAGCCGCCTGAAGGTGCCGCACGTGGGCTGGGACCAGGTGCATATGACGCCCGCCGGTGCGGCCGATCCGCTGCTTGCCGGTTTTGCCGAGGGTGCCAACATGTATTTCACCCACAGCTACGCGGTGGCCGACGACGCTGATGCCGCCGATGTGCTGGCGCGCACGCACTATACGCGGAGCTTCCCGTGCATCGTGCGCCATGGCAACGTGTGGGGCTGCCAGTTCCATCCCGAGAAATCCTCCGCGCTGGGCCAGCGCATCCTTAAGAACTTCGTGAGCATCGTCGAGGAGGGTGGCCGATGATCCTGTTTCCCGCAATCGATCTGATCGGCGGCAAGGTCGTGCGCCTGGAGCGCGGTGACCGCAGCCGCTGCAAGGTGTATTCCGACGACCCCGTGGCCGTTGCCCGCTCCTTTGCCGAGCAGGGCGCAAGCTGGGTGCACGTCGTCGATCTGTCCGCTGCCTTTGGCGAGGACGAGGACATGTGCGCTGCCAACTCAGCGGCGATTAAGGCCATCTGCGGCGTCGACGGTCTGTCCGTGGACGTGGGCGGCGGCGTCCGCTCGCTCGCGCGCATCGACGAGTTGGTCGGCTACGGTGCGCGCCGCATTGCGCTGGGTACCGTGCTGGTGACCGAGCCGGGTTTTGCCGAGGTGGCAGCCAAAGGTTTTGGCGAGCTGCTGGTGGCTGACATTGCCGCACGCGACGGCCAGGTTAAGGTGAACGGCTGGCGTGACGGCGCGGGTGTGGCGCTCGACGATGCCGTGGCGCAGCTTTCCGAGCTGGGCTTTAAGCATCTGGTGTATACCGACATCGCGCGTGATGGCATGCAGACGGGTATCGATGTGGCGGCGTATCGCCATGTGGCCGAGGTCGCGGGCTTTCCCGTCGTGGCTTCGGGCGGCATCTCGACGCTCGACGACATCCGTGCGCTGGCCGCGGTGGGTGAGGGCGCGATTGAAGGTGCCATTACCGGTCGCGCGCTCTACGAGGGCAACTTTACGCTGGTCCAGGCGCTGGCCGCCGTCCGAGGGGGAGAGTAGCCCATGCTTACCAAGCGTGTGATTCCCTGTCTGGATGTCAAGGACGGCCGTGTGGTTAAGGGCGTCAACTTTGTGAGCCTGCGCGATGCGGGCGACCCGGTGGAGCTGGCACGCGCCTACGACCGCGAGGGTGCGGACGAGGTCGTCTTCTTGGACATTACCGCCACGAGCGACAACCGTGCGACGACCATCGAGATGGCGGCGCACGCGGCCGAGGAGCTCGCTATTCCCTATACCGTGGGCGGCGGCTTTCGCGACTTGGCGGGCATGCGGACCATGGTTGCCGCCGGTGCCGACAAGGTGTCGCTCAACTCGGCGGCCGTGCGTGACCCGTCGCTGATTAGCCAGGCTGCTGCGGCGTTTGGCAGTCAGGCCGTGGTTGTGGCGATCGATGCTAAGCGCGTTGGTCTGCCTGGCGCATCCGGTGCTGACAAGTGGGAGGTCTTTACCGCGGGAGGCCGCAACGCCACGGGTATCGATGCGGTGGCGTGGGCCGAGGAAGCGGCTCGTCGCGGCGCCGGCGAAATCCTACTGACCAGTATGGATCGCGACGGCACCAAGGCTGGCTTTGACCTGGCGCTCACCCGCGCCGTGGCGCGCGCGGTGCCGATTCCCGTCATCGCGAGCGGCGGCGTGGGCACGCTCGAGCATTTTGCCGAGGGCGTGATCGAGGGCGAGGCCGACGCCGTGCTGGCGGCAAGCGTCTTTCACTTTGGAACCTTCAGCATCCGCGAAGTCAAAGAATATATGGCATCGCAGGGAATTCCCGTGAGATTGGATTTCTAAATGGAACAGGTGACAACCGCGGCTGATCTTACGTACGACGCCCGTGGGCTGATTCCTTGTGTTGTTCAGCAGTATGACACCGGCGAGGTGCTTATGGTTGCCTGGATGAATGAGGAATCGGTGGGGCTGACGCTCAAGACCGGTACCACGTGGTTTTGGAGCCGTAGCCGCCAGGAGCTCTGGAACAAGGGAGCGACGAGCGGCAATATGCAGGAGGTCAAGGAACTCTGGGCCGACTGCGATAGCGATACGCTGCTGGTCAAGGTCGACTCGCCGGGTCCGGCCTGCCACACCGGCAACCGTACCTGCTTCTTTAAGAAACTCGCGTAGGGCGGGCGCTCGACTAAGCGCTTGGCCAACCAGAAAGGATTGAACCATGGGTGTGCGCACTGCGAATGTTCAGGATGGAAATATCGGTGAGACGCTGACGGGGTTGGCCGAGGTGATTCATGGTCGTCGCGACGCATCGCCGCAGGAGAGCTACACCGCTCGCCTGTTGACCGACGTCGAGGACGAGCTGCTCAAGAAGCTTGCCGAGGAGGCGAGCGAGGTCATCATGGCCTGTAAGGATAACGACCACGATCACATTCGCTACGAGGCCGGCGACCTGGTCTACCACCTGCTCGTGACGCTTGAGCGCTACGGCATCACCCTCGACGAACTGGCCGGCGAACTCAACGCCCGCCGCCACTAGTCATTGGGGACGTTCTTAAACGACTAGTCGTTTGGGACAGTCTTTGCCGGCGCTGCCAAATAGCATGCCCAATTACTACGATGAAACTGGATCTGCTGACCACACGTCGATTTTGAGCAAATCGTCAACGCTTCTACCTGCGGTTTTATTTTCCACATTAAGCCGATGGTCGGAGGTTTGCGGTTCATCGTAGTAAACGGGCGTTCTTTTTGGCGGGTGGTGTTGCACGGGCGTCGGTGGTGAGCAAAACGACCTGTTTTCCTCCGTCCCCAAGGGGTCATTTGTGAAGAGTGTCCCCAACGACTAGTCTTAGGCGAGGGGCGTGGGCTCCCATTCTCCGGTGAGGTGGGGGATGTCGAAGGTTCGATAGCCACAGTCGTAGGCGTGGGCCTGGGCCTCGCGGATGTTCCAGCAGATATCGCAGGCGCGGTGCGCATCCGAACCAAAGGTAATGGGCACCTCGGCATGGGCAAAGCAACGCAGCAATCCGGTCGCGGGGTAGTAGTCGTCGAGCCCCTTGCGCGGCGCGGCAGTCGAGACCTCAACGCGGCGGCCCGTGTCGTGTGCACACTCTGCCATCTGCTCCCAGAATGGCGCGGGGTCAAAGTCGGGCGCAAAGCCTTCCTTCGAAAAGCGCATGACCAGGTCGGGGTGGGCCATTACATCAAAGTTAAGCGGGCTTTCACAGGCGCGGCACCAGTTATCGACATAGCGCTCCCACACGCCGCGTACGCCCAGGTTTTCCCAAACATGCAGGTCGGTGTCATCGTCGACCCAGCCACAAAGCGAATCGGGCGTATCGGGACGAGCGACGTCCTCCGTCCCCGCCGTGCCCGCAGCACCGGCCATGATATCGCCCGGATCGCCAGTCCAGTGCACACTGCCCAAGCGCACTATGGCACCCGCTGACCAGCGCTCGACCAAAGGCTCGCAGCCCTCGTACCAATCGCATTCAAAGCCATAGATAAGCTCGAGCTCCGGCGCAATCTGCGCGGCAAGCTTGCGGGCGTCCTCAAAGGCCAGGCGATGTGCCGGCAGGTCGCCCTCGACAACCTGCACTTCGCAGTTGGCGTCCATGCTGGCGGGTAGGGTGAGGTGGTCAGTCGAGACCATGACGTGGCACCCGGCCGCAGCAGCGGCGCGAACGTTGTCCTCAAACGAGGCGTGCCCGTCCGAAAACGAGGTGTGGGTATGGCAATCGACCAGCGGGCAAGCAGACATGGCAGCTCCTTTGCGTCAGGCGAATTCGCTCCATTGTAGCGGCGCGGCTCTCGATGCGACGAGCGCGCCGGGGTGTCGGTTTCTTGCGGACAGGGAAAATCGCGCTCATCGCGCTCCGCCACATCCACGCCGCCCGCGATGTGCTAGCGTTTGAATGAACAAAACGAGCCCGTGCGGAAAGGAGCCGGACCGTATGCCATGCGATAGCAAATCTCCGCTGTCCCGCGAGACCGATGCGCCCGAGACCATCGTCAAGCTGGAATGCGATATCGACGACGCGTCGCCCGAGGTGCTCGCCTACGCCGCCGACCGCCTGCGCGAGGCCGGTGCGCGCGAGGTGCACTGGCTGCCCCTCTATTGCAAGAAGGGCCGTCCCGGCTGGCAGCTGCAGGTAATCTGTACCCACGAGGATATCGAGCGCCTACAGACGATTATCTTTTTGGAAACCACGACCAATGGCATCCGCCGCCAGGTTATGGAGCGCGTTTGCCTACCACGCCGCTTTGAGCGCGTAACAACGCCATGGGGCGAGGTGTCCGTCAAGGTGGCGACCCTGCCCGACGGTAGTGAGCGTGCGGCGCCCGAGTACGAAGACTGCTCCCGCCTCGCTCGCGAGCATAACGTGCCGCTCCAGCGCGTGATGCAGGCGGCACAAGCCGTGGCACTGCGATTTGAGTAACACGGCCGAGCGACGCGCCGCGCCCGGCCACATCAACCCCATCCGAAAGGAACTCCCCATGAAATACCTTATCGCTTCCGACATCCACGGTTCGGCATATTGGACTGAGCGCCTGGTCGCCGCCATCGAGTCCGAGCAGCCCGACCGCATCGTCCTGCTGGGCGACCTGCTCTATCACGGTCCGCGCAACGACCTGCCGCGCGACTACGCCCCCAAGCGCGTAATCCCGCTGCTCAACGCCCTGGCCGACCGCATCATCGCCGTCCGCGGCAACTGCGATGCCGAGGTCGACCAGATGGTCCTCGACTTCCCCCTCATGGCCGACTACGCCACGCTGTTCGACGAGACCGGTCGCGAGCTGTTCCTGACGCACGGCCACGTCTTTGGCGCCGGCATGCACAACAGCGTCGACCACGCGCCCGCGCTGCCCGAGGGCTCCGCGCTCGTCTACGGCCACACGCACATCAAGGTCAACGAGGAGAGCGCCGCGCACCCGGGCCTGCGGCTCTTCAACCCCGGCAGCGTGAGCATTCCCAAGGACGGCTCGCACAGCTACGGCATCTACGAGGGCGGCGCGTTCCGCCACGTGATCATGGAGGAGGACTAACCATGGCGCAGCACATGGCTCAGCAAAATGCCGAGGGCTCGCGCGATCTGTCCACGCTGGTGGATGCATCGGCCGAGCTGCAGCATCTGGTGCAGACCATTTGGCGCCTGCGTCAGCCCGACGGCTGCCCGTGGGACCGCGAACAGACGCATCAGAGCATCGGCAAGAACATGATTGAGGAAGCCTACGAGGCGCTCGATTGCATCGAGGCCGATGATGCCGCGCATCTGCGCGAGGAGCTGGGCGACGTGCTCATGCAGGTGGTGCTGCATGCGCAGATTGCGGCGGACGCCGGTGAGTTTACGCTGGCCGATGTGGCGCGCGATATCGACGCCAAGCTCATTCGCCGCCACCCACACGTGTTTGGCGATGCGGACGCCGACAACTCCGACGAGGTACTCAAGATTTGGGACGAGGTCAAGCTTGCCGAGAAAGCCGCCAAAGACCAGGCCGTGGCGGCAGGCAAGGCCGCGCCCGAGGGGCTGCTCGACGGCGTGCCCACGCACCTGCCGGCGCTGATGCAGGCTCAGAAGGTGTCGCGCAAGGCGGCTGCCGTGGGCTTTGAGTGGGAGACGGTCCAGGACGTGTGGGACGAGGTCGCCGAGGAGCGTGCCGAGTTTGAGGCCGAGGCTCCCGGCTCGCCCGAGCGCGAGATGGAGTTTGGCGACCTGCTCTTTGCCCTGGTCAACGTTGCGCGCAAGGAGGGCATCGACGCCGAGAGCGCCCTGCGTGCCAGCACGGCAAAGTTCCGCCGCCGCTGGGCCGCGATGGAGCAGATGGCGGCCGACGCCCACGTGGATCTGGCCGAGCTTTCGACCCATGGCCTCAACGACCTGTGGGACGCAGCAAAGGCAGGGGAGTAATACCGCGGGAGCGACGGGACAGACTTGTCCCATCGCTCCCATTATTTTTTTAAAAAGATTGTATCGCTTGGCTAACTTAGGGCATAATGCAAAAAGTGCGACAAGGCTAACTTATGAACCTTCGCGCCGCTGCAGCGTGTAAGCCGCGTCGCCAAGCATTCAACTCGTTTCCAAGTGAGAGGGAGACAACATGAGCGATATTTTGGATGTCTACGGTCGCGAGGTGCTCGACAGTCGCGGCAACCCCACCGTCGAGGTCGAGGTCGTGCTCGAGGACGGCAGCTTCGGCCGCGCGATGGTGCCTTCGGGCGCTTCGACCGGCGCCTTTGAGGCATGTGAGCTGCGCGACGGCGACAAGGGCCGCTATCTGGGCAAGGGCGTCTCACAGGCCGTCGAGCACGTCAACAACGAGTGCGCCGATGCTGTCGTGGGCCTCGACGCCTTCGATCAGCGCGCCGTCGATGCCGCGCTAATCGCCGCCGACGGTACGCCCAACAAAACTAAGCTCGGCGCCAACGCCATTCTGGGCGTGTCGCTGGCCGTTGCCCGCGCTGCGGCAGAGTCGGCGGGCCTGTCGCTGTATCAGTACCTGGGCGGCGTCAACGCTCACCTGCTGCCCACGCCCATGATGAATATCCTCAACGGTGGCGTGCATGCCGACAACAACGTGGACTTCCAGGAGTTCATGATCATGCCCGTGGGTGCTCCGAGCTTTGCCGAGGGCCTGCGCTGGTGCGCCGAGGTCTACCACACCCTCAAGGGCGTGCTGCACGAGGCCGGCCTGGGCGGCGGCGTGGGCGACGAGGGCGGTTTCGCGCCCAACCTCAAGACCAATGCCGAGCCGTTCGAGTACATCACCAAGGCCGTCGAGAAGGCCGGCTTTAAGCCCGGCGTCGACTTCATGTACGCCATGGATCCGGCATCGACCGAGTTCTACAACGCCGAGACCGGCATGTACGAGCTCAAGGGCGAGGGCGTTGAGTACACGAGCGCCCAGATGGTCGATTACTGGGAGAAGCTCGTCGACACCTATCCCATCATCTCCATCGAGGACGGCATGGCCGAGGAGGATTGGGACGGCTGGGTCGAGCTCACCCGTCGCATTGGCAACAAGGTGCAGCTGGTGGGCGACGACCTGTTTGTCACCAACACCGAGCGCCTCAAGAAGGGCATCGAGCTGGGCGCCGCCAACGCGATCCTGGTCAAGGTCAACCAGATCGGCACGCTCACCGAGTCGCTCGAGGCCATCGAAACCGCCAAGGAGGCCGGCTACGCTTGCATCGTGAGCCACCGTTCCGGCGAGACCGAGGATTCCACGATCGCCGACCTGGTCGTGGGCGTCAATGCCGGCCAGATCAAGTCGGGCGCCCCGTGCCGTAGCGATCGCATCGCTAAGTACAACCAGCTCATCCGTATCGAGGACGAGCTCGAGGGCAGCGCGCGCTACGCCGGCAAGGCCGCGTTCTACAACATTCGCTAGGCAAGCGGCGTGTGCGGGGGCGGGGCTGACTCGGATTCGCCTTGCTCCCGTCGGGCACTGTTGAGCACCATTGGGCGCTGGGCCATATGGCTCAGCGCCTTTTTTATGTCGAGCAAGGGCCGCCGAAGGCGGTGCGCGCACTCGTGCTATAACTAAAAGACTTAGCGCAAACAAACCTCAACCGCACAAGGCGCACATGGATCAGATTTACGACAACAGGTACTATTCCGCCGGTTCGCGTGAGCCGTCACCTCGCCGTGCGCGCACGGTGCAGCTCGGCGGGTCCGATTACGCCGGTGCCGACCGCTCCATGCAGCGACCGACAAGTGCCTCACACTCCCGTGCTCAAATGAATACGCCGACGGACCGTCCGCCACGTTCGGTGCGCCCGGCGCATTCGGAGCATGCTCAGCGTTCTTCGGCTCAAACGCATGAAAAGCCGAGTAGGCCCTCGAACCGTCTTTCGGGCTCGGACTTCATGCATTACGCCAACGATAACGCGGTGGTCAAGGCAATTTACGACTTTACCCACGGTCCCCAGCGAGGGCTGTTTGTTGGCATTGTCGTCGCCCTGGCGCTCGTGAGCCTGTACTTCCCCGTGCGCGACCTTTACGTTGCCAAACGCTCGAGCGATATCTTGGCCAAGCAGGTCGAGATTCGCCAGCAATACAATGATGAGCTGCAAAAAAGCGTCGACAAGCTGCTCTCGGAGGAGGGTATCAAGGACGCGGCATCCGAGGATCTGGGCCTGGTGATGCCCGGCGAGAAGAGGATTGAAGTGCAGGGCCTGGACGACGATTCGGATTCGTCTTCGAGCAAGAATTCGTCGAACGCCAAGAAGGCCAGCGAAGTTGCCAAGGAAATCGAAGAAGTCGGTAAGGACGCCCCGTGGTACATCCAGGCGCTCGACATGCTGTTTGGGTTTAACGGTGTCGAGGGCCAGACGGTCGTGTCCAACGGCAAATAGCGCCCGGAGGGGAGCCGGCAATGGCAGATTGCAAACGATATAAGGTGGCGGCGATCGATCTGGGAACGGTGTCGTCGCGACTGGTATTAGCGCAGGTCGAGGGCGGGGTGATCGTGGAATCGTCCAAGCATACCGAGATTACCGACCTGGGCGAGGGTGTGGACGCGACGGGTCGCTTTTGCGAGACGGCTGTCGAGCGTGTGCTCACTGCGTGTCGCATGTTTGTGGATGAGGCCCGTGCCTTTGGGGCCGCGTGCATCTGCACCACGTGCACGAGCGCCGCGCGCGATGCGTCCAATGCCGCGCTGCTGCTGGACGGCCTGCGCGATCTGGGGCTTGAGCCACAGGTGATTCCGGGCGAGGTCGAGGCACGCCTGACGTTTTTTGGCGTGGCGCACGACTTTGCCGGCGAGCGCATCATTGTTGCCGATTCGGGTGGCGGATCCACGGAGCTCGCGACGGGCGTCTATGCGCCGGAGCGCGGCGTCTTTGCACTGGAGGGAACGCGCTCGCTGGACATCGGTTGTCGCCGCGTGACCGAGCGGTTTTTCTCGGCGCTGCCGCCTGCGGACGGCGAGCTTGCTGCCGCTGCCAACTGGGCGGGCGAGCAGTTTGCCGCCTATTTTGAGGGCCTGCCCAGCGACTTTGAGCGTGCAGAGCGTCTGGTCGCGGTGGGTGGCACCGTTACCACGCTCGTGGCGCTGGTCCACGAGCTGGAACCGTACGATTCGAGCTTTGTGCACCTACGCGAACTGTCGCTGGAGCAGGTCTCGGCCGCTATCGAGCGCATGTCTGTGTTGGACGCGGAAGGCATCGCCGCGCTACCGGGTGTACAGCCCAAACGTGCAGGCGTGATCTTGGCTGGCGCCGTAGTGATCTGCGAGCTCATGCGAGTCGGCGGCTACAAGATACTCACCGTAAGCGAGAACAGCCTACTCGCCGGCATGGCCGCCACCATCAACGAGACCCTCGACGGCGCCATCCCCACCATCGGCTGGACCCCGAGCCTGAGCGCCCTTTAACCGTCTCCCTCTGAGTTGCGGTGAAATAGTTCCTAAATAAGCTGGTAAACGGTATAAACAGGATCTATTCCACCGCAACTTAGAGCCTTACCGGCGTCCAAAAGAAACGGGCCCGCATCCCTGGGGGACACGGGCTCGTAAGTAATACATGGTAGGGGCGGTGGGACGTCTGCGTATTTGCTGCGCAAATCCGCACCGGCTTCGGCCGCCTGCCGGCGCCCTCGCCGGCTCGCTGCGGACGCTGCGCGTCCGCTTGACGCTCGCCCCCTCGCGGGTT
>CABUUE010000018.1 GCA_902494685.1 uncultured Collinsella sp. | reverse complement strand
CGTGGGGTTTGCCAAGTCGCGCGGCGAGGACGAGGTCCTGCTGCCCGCCGTGGGCGACCGTGTGGCGGTGCGCCGCGCTCCCGGGCACGATATGGGCGTGATTGAGTGCGTGCTGCCGCGCCGTACGAGCTTTGAGCGTTGGCGCGGCCGTGCCCGCGGAGAGCGCCAGGTGCTCTGCTCCAACGTGGATAGTGTGCTAATCGTGCAGGCGCTCGGTGCCGGCGAGGTACTGCTCGACCGCGTGGCGCGCTCGCTGGTGTTGGCGCTCGACTGCGATGCCGAGCCGGTGGTGGTGCTCACCAAAGCTGACCGCTGCGATGCCGAGGAGCTCGAGCGCGATCTGGACCGCGTGCGCCGCCTGGTAGGTCCGGACGTGCGCGTGATCGTGACGTCCTCTGCCGAGGGGCGCGGCCTGGACGAGGTTCGTTCCTGCGTGCCTGCCGGGAGCTGCGCCATGATTCTGGGCGAGTCGGGTGCCGGCAAGTCGACGCTGCTCAATGCGCTGCTGGGCCACGATACGTTGGCGACTGGCGGTGTGCGCGAACGCGACGACCAGGGCCGTCACACTACCGTCGCGCGCGTGATGGTGGCACTGCCGGGCGACGCCGGCGTGATCGCCGATGCCCCGGGCCTGCGCAGCCTACCGCTCGTGGGTCACGAGCGGGGTCTGGCGCGCGCCTTCCCCGAGATTGTCGAGGCATCGCGCGCGTGCCGGTTTGGCGACTGCACGCATACCCACGAACCGGGTTGCGCCGTTCGCGAGGCCGAGGACGCCGGGCAGATCGACAGTCTGCGTCTGGAAACGTTCCAAAACTTGGCGTCATCCATGCGCGTGAGTGCTCAAATGCTCGATCCCGATGTCCATCTGTAATTGATTTTTTCTATGACAGCCGTCTCCCAACTGTTCGGGAGACGGCTTTTTTGCTGCGAAAAAGCCTCGAAACGTGCAGTTTGCTGACGTGCTGACCAAAACCTTGCCACGAGCTTGACGGGCTGGTCAGCTTTTGGTCAGCGATTGGTTTGACATCGAAAACCAAGATCGCGATTGCGCCGCTTTGCACTCTGACCGCCCAGACAATGGTGGTGCGGGCATTCGCCCGGCACTGCCATGAGAGGAGCGGCCGTGAACAAGAGCAAGCGCATCGCCATCAGTCTGGTCGCGGGCGTGCTCGCTGCTCTGCTCTGCATGGTTTACGGCTCGTCGATCCGCTCGCAAGCCGAACAGGTCCAGGCTGAGACCTTGGCCAAGTACGGTGGCGATCGCGTCGAGGTATGCGTCGCGGCGCGCGATATCGATGTGGGCGAGACCCTCGATGAGACCAATGTCATAACCCAGGAATGGCTGACGAGTCTGCTGCCGCGTGACGCGGCGACCGAGCTGCGCCAGGTGCGCGGCGACGTGACGACTTCGCGTATTCCCAAAAACGCCGTGATCTGCAATGTCTACACCAAGGCCGAGAGCCACAAGCTCGAGGTGCCTAAGGGCAAGGTCGCCGTTTCGGTGGCGGTCGATGCCGAGCACTCGGTCGGCGGTGCTACGGGCGTGGGCAGCTACGTGGATGTGTATGTGCAAAAAGACGGCGTAACCGATCGGCTGTGCGGCGCGTACGTGATCGATACCAGTGAAGATTCCGGTGCCACGCGCGAGGGCAAGATCGAATGGGTGACGCTGGCGGCTGACCCCGAAGACGTCAAGGAACTGCTGGGAGCCTCGGGCAAGGGAACGGTCAGCTTGACGATTCCCGCCACGGCGCGCGGCAAAAAGAGCGGAGGCGACGAGTGATGAAGGCGATCTGGCTTGCGTGCTGCGCGTGCGGCGATTACGGGCTGTTGCAGCGGGAAGTCGAGGGCCGTGATACGGGTGCACAGGTGCTTCGCGTGGGTGACCTGGACGGGCTGGTTTCCATGGCGCGGGCGTTTCCGTCGCGCCGCGGAGCTGCCATCATCGCGGCGTCTCTGTTTGATACCGAAGATGTGCGCAAGACTGTTGCGCGCCTGACGGCCGAAGGCCGCGTGAGTCGCGTGGTCGTGTTGATAGAAGCACTCGATCCGTCGGATATCGAGGGGCTGTTTCGCGCAGGGGCGACCGAGGTCATCGCTGCGCACAGTATATGCGGCAACGGGCGAGCGGGCGAGGGAGCGGTTGATTCCGATCGGCGCATGACGATTGAGCCCGATGCTTTTGTTGATAGGGAACCCGGGGCGCCTCGCGCTACAAGAGGCCCGCGTGTTGATGATTATGGAAAAGCGGAAGCCGAGCATGGTCGGCGCCCCCGGAACCCCCTTGTATGCGATGACGCTGGGGGGCCGGCGCAGCATGCTGGCGACTCCCCGGCTGTAGATATGGGATACGTGCACGGCGTGAATCTGGCGGATGAACTCGACGAAGTTGAGGGCTTTGCCGGGTGCGGCGAGTTGTCGCTGATGCAGCATGAGCAGATTGCGCAGAACGAGCCTGCCTCGCAGACCGAACAAGCTGACATGCCGGCTTGGACGCAGCGTGTAGTTGCGGCGGGGGAGACGGGGACGCTGTCACCGACGCCCGCCCCGCCGCCTCCGATGCCGCCGGCAGACGCTGCCGCTTCGCCGCATCGAGCTCCGGTCGTCTGCGTCATTTCGGGCTCGGGCGGTTGCGGCAAGTCGACGATCGTTGCCACCATGGCACACGCATCGTCGCTGTTGGGCTTGCGTGCCGCCGTGCTCGACCTGGACCTGATGTTTGGAAACCTTTACGACTTGTTAGGCGTCGATGCTCCGCGCGATATGGCGGCACTTATCGAGCCGTCGGCGGCGGGCACGCTCACCGAGCCGGATATCGTAGCCGCATCGATGCGCGTCGCCCCGGGCGTTACGCTCTGGGGTCCCGTCGCGGCGCCCGAGCAAGCCGAGCTCATGGCACGTCCGGTGGAGCTACTGCTTGATGTCCTGCGTCGCGAATCCGACGTGGTCTTTATCGATACCTCGGTCTTTTGGGGCGACGCCGTGGCGGCTGCGGTGGCGGCGAGCGACCGTTGCCTGATCGTTGGCGATGCTGCGGTGTCGTCCGCGACATCGGCGTCGCGCGTCATTGAACTGGCAAGTCGAGTAGGTGTGCCGCGCACGCGCATGAGCGCCGTGTTCAACCGGTTCGGTGCGCGCGGGGCAGACGAGGACGTCGCCATGCGCTTTGAGATTGCCTGTGCGTTGAGCTCCAAGATTCGTATCGCCGATGGCGGGCAGGATCTCGCCGCGCTCATGGCGTTTGGGCGCGCTGATGAGGCAGTGGGGCAGACCAGCGCTTTTGCGACCAGCGTGCGCGAGGCCACGCGCGAGATGCTCGTGGAACTGGGGTGCGCCGTCGGCCCTTGGAGCGATATGGTCGCCGACCGTGCAATGCGCACCGAACGCCCGCGTATTCGCCTTCCCTGGTCGCGCGAGGGTGATCAGCGATGAGCCTGCAAACGAGGATTAAGGCTGCCGGCGCTGCAGCGGCGGCAGCGCCTGTAGATGCGGGGCGTCGCCGCGCGGTGAAACGACGCACCAAGCGCGCCGTGATGGACCGCATGGGTTACGACGAAGTGGCGCGTATCAGCGCCTATATCGACCCGGCACTTGCCCGCTCGGAATTGCGTCCTGCGGTGGAGGCGGCGCTCAATGTTGAGGAGCCGACCGATCTCGCGACGCCCGAGCGCGAGACTATCATCGACGAGATTTTGGATGACGTGGTGGGCTTGGGGCCGTTGCAGCCGCTCATCGAGGACGACACCGTTACCGAAATCATGATCAACGGCTGCCGCTCGGCTTTCTTTGAACGCGGCGGCGTCTTGTACCCCATCGAGCATGCGTTTGAGGATGATGAGCAGATCCGGGTGCTTATCGACCGCATCATCTCGCCACTTGGCCGCCGTATCGACGAGCGCAGCCCCATCGTCAACGCCCGCCTCAAAACGGGCTATCGCGTCAACGCGGTGATTCCGCCTGTGGCGATTGACGGACCGATTCTCACCATCCGAAAGTTCTCGGACCGTATCTGCTCGCTGGACGAGCTTGTGGGGCTGGGGTCGCTGCCGCTTTGGTATGCGCAGCTGCTGTCGTGCGCTGTGTCGCTGCGACAGGACCTGGCGGTTGCGGGAGGCACGGGATCTGGTAAGACCACCCTGCTCAACGCGTTGTCATGCGAGATCTCCACCGGCGAGCGCATCGTGACGATCGAGGACTCTGCTGAGCTCAAGTTTGCGCATCATCCGCACGTGGTGCGCCTAGAGGCGCGCGAGGCTTCAATTGAGGGCGAGGGCGCGGTGACGATCCGCGACCTGGTGACCAATGCCCTGCGCATGCGCCCCGACCGCATCGTGGTGGGCGAGGTGCGCGGTGCCGAGTGCTGCGACATGTTGCAGGCCATGAACACGGGCCACGACGGGTCGCTCACCACGCTTCATGCGGGTTCCGAGCAGGAGACCGTGGTGCGTCTGACGTTGCTTGCACGTTATGGCATCGATCTGCCGAGCGAGCTCATCGAGGAGCAGATTGCCATGGCGCTCGACGGCATCGTGATGTCCGAGCGCCACGCCGATGGCAGGCGTTTCGTCTCCTCGTATTCGGGGGTGCGTCGCGCCGCGTCGGGCGGCGTAGAGCTCGAGCGCTATGTGACTTTCGATGCCGCCGAGCGCACCTGGAAGCTTGACCGCGAGCCGCCGTTTATCGCAGAAGGCCTGCGGTCGGGGACGCTCACACAAGAGGAGGTGGACGAATGGAGGTCGCTGTGCCCCTCGTCGTAGGGGGTTTGGCAGGGTTTTCTGTTGCGACGGCGTGCGGGGCGGAACCTCGTGTGCCGCAGGTACCGCCGGCGGAGCTGGCGCGTCAGGCGCTCGAGACGGTGGCAGAGAAGCTGCCGCGTGAGCTGGTGGAAAACGATCTGCTGAAAAAGATCGCCCGTTCGTGGGCATCGCTGGCTCCGGCGCATCGCCTTGGCCTCGTGATCGAAGATGCTTCGGGGCGTTTGGCGTTTCTGCTGCTCTCGAGCGGTGTCTGCTGCATTTTACTAACGATGGTGTCGTTATCGCCCCTCGGATTTGCCTTGGGACTTGTTGCTCCGATTGCCGTTGGCGCCGCTCGGGATGGCTTTGAGAGCCGGCGCGAGCAACACGATGCAGAAGAGGCCATGCCCGAGGCGTTTACCGCACTTTCCATGTCGCTTGCCTCGGGACATTCGCTGGCTCAGGGCATGCGCTTTGTGGGCGCTCATGCGCAAGAACCGGTGCATACCGAGTTTTTGCGGGTGGCGGCGGCGATCGATTGCGGCATCTCGGCGACCGACGCGCTCGATGACTTGCTCGTGCGCATCGACGCCCCCGGTCTTTCGCTTGTGACCTTGGCGCTTAAGGTGTCACAGCGCACCGGCGCTCCGCTTGCCGACTTACTGTCCGAGGCGTCGAGCATGGTGGGGGAGCGCATTGAGCTCAAGCGCCGCCTAGATGTTAAGACGTCGCAGGCCCGCATGTCTGCGCATATGGTCGCGGCGATGCCGACGGGCATGTGCGCGGTGTTGGCGCTGCTTTCGGCAGATTTTCGTCGCGGTCTTGCGACGCCTGCCGGCGCGGGCGCTGTGGTGCTGGGTCTTGCCCTCAACGCCGTTGCCCTGGTGGTTATCAGGCGCATTATGCGGGTGGAGCTATGAGCGCCCCGGTTGCAGTTGCGGCTTGCCTGTGCGCTCTGAGTGTATTTGTCGCGACGGGTTTGGATCGGGCGGATGCACGCAAGATCGCAGAGGCCTGCAAGCGCGAGGCGGTGCTGGTCGCTGCCGCGGGTCGCTCGGTGGTCGATGCTCTGACCGCGCGAATGAAGGGCGCGGTTGGAGCGGGCGGCCCGGCGCGAGTGTCGCTCGGCGAAGTGTCCGAGATGATCGATGTTGTGCGCTTGGGTCTTTCGGCCGGTCTTTCGTTTGATGCGGCGCTTGAGATTTTCTGCGCCAACCGCCGGTCAGTGCTGGCTCTTCGACTTGAGCGGGCCTGCATGGCGTGGCAGGTGGGCGTGGGCACGCGTGAGGACGAGTTGTTGGCCGCCGCGCGCGACCTGGACGTGCGAGCGCTCGAGACCTTTGCCATCACGGTGGGACAGGCGCTCGCCCTGGGTGCCCCACTTGCCGAGACACTGGCCGCTCAAAGTCGCGAGATCCGTGCGGCTCATCGCGCCGCGGTCGAGCGCGAGATCGAGCGTGCGCCCGTCAAGCTGCTGATTCCCACCGGCACACTCATCTTGCCGGCGTTGCTTCTGTCCATATTGGGCCCGCTGTTGGGAGCAGGCGGGATGATGTAGGGAGGAATACATGAACACGATGACTGACGTTGCTGGCAAGGTCTGGAGCTGGGCTGTTTGCCAGTCAATTCGCGCTCGCCAGCATGCCGGGGAGCTACTGCAGGAGGAGAGTGCGCAGGGCACCACCGAATACGCCATCTTGGTCGGCGTGCTCGTGGTGATCGCCATCATTGCCATTGTCGCATTTAAGGGCAAGGTCCAAGATCTATGGAACGCTATCAGCGAGGGCATCAACAGCCTGTAGAGGGCGAGCGCCCCATCGGGGTGCTGCTGGTGTTTGCTTGCCTGACCGTGGCGATAGCGGCGGTGCTTTGGGGGCTTAACGCCGCGCGGCAGCAGCGTCCTGGGGCCGCCTTCGATTCGGACTCAGATTCGGCGGTGGCGTCTCAAAAAGATGAGATGCGAGATGCGGACGATTCGGATGTCGCTGTCACGGCGCAAACCTTTCTGCGGACGCTCGACAAGCGGTCTGGCACTGCGACGGATTCACCTGAGGACAACGCGATTGCGGTCCGGCTTGCATGGTCCGAGGACCGACCGATGACCGAGGCAGCGGCGGATATGTTACGCGCCTACCGCGAGGTGCCAACGGCCCAGCTCGCCCTGAGCGGCTATCTCGATATTAAGGGCAACGTATGGGGCGCCATCGTGCGCGATGGGCGCGGCTGGGTCGATATGGTGACGGTTGCCGCGGATGCTGGCGATGCTTCGTGTCGTCTGCGCGCCGTGCGTCTGGTCCCGCAAACAATAAGCTCAAAGGAGGGATCGTGAAATGCATGGCATTCTGCGTGAGGAATCTGCCCAGGCGACGGTCGAATACGCCATCGTCACGGTGGCGCTGTTATCGATCGTGCTGGCGATTGTGGGACTTTGGCGTGCTGGCACCGATGGACGCTTGGCGGCGCTGGTTGAGCGGGCGGCATCCCATGGCGTTGCCTCGACGTCGGTTATCGACGCCGCTACGGGCGCTAAGGACATCGCGTTGTATTGATATCGCGCGCGAGGACCGGGCGCAGTCTACGGTCGAGGCCGCTTTTTTGCTGCCGACGTTTCTGACGCTCATCCTTCTCGCACTGCAACCGGTGTGCCTGCTTTATACGCGCGCGGTCATGGAGTCTGCCGCCGCCGAGACCGCGCGGCTCATGACCACGACGACGGCGGAGGACGACGATCTTAAGGAGTTCACCCTCCGCCGGCTTGCCGCAGTGCCCAACGTTTCGATCTTTCATGCCGGCGGGCCGTTGTCGTGGGATGTCGAGCTTAGCCGGGCCGATGCGGGCGGCGTCTCGTCCGTGTCCGTTTCCGGCGAGGTCAAGCCGTTGCCTGTGATCGGTGCGTTTGCGCAGGTTATGGGTGGTACCGCCGAGGGCGGCTACGTTGAGCTCAAGGTCGATGTCTCGTATCAATCACGTCCCGAATGGCTGGAGGGAGATTATGATTCGTGGATTGCTGCATGGGATTAAGCGTTTCTGGTCTAGACGCGTTTTGACGCGCCGTCCGAGCTGCCATCGCAAGCGAGGCGGCTTTATGGGCCGCGCCGGTATCGACCTGTTTATCGAAGACGGTGCCTACACCACGCTTTCTTCTGCCGTGGTCATCCTAGTGGTGCTCACGTTGTTGTTTTCGTCGACCGCGGCGATATGGAGCATGTCGCGTGCCGGGGATACCCAGGTGGCGGCCGATAGCGGCGCGTTGGCGGGTGCCAACGTGGTGTCGTCCTATCACACGGCTGCCACGGTGGTTGATGCGAGCATCTTGAGTCTGGGGCTAGCGGGGTTTGCCACAATCGGGACGGGCCTGGTTGCCATTCTCATCCCAGGTGCCGAACCAGTTGCCGGCAATATGGTCGACACCGGGATTGAGATCATTAAAACGCGCAATAAGTTTGCCAAAAGCGCATCGGAAGGCTTGCAGAAAATCGAGACGGCTCTGCCGTATCTGATTGCCGCGCGTGCCACGCAGGCGGTATCGGCGCAGGATACCGATAGTGTGGCCTATACCGGTACGACGCTTGCCGTGCCCAGGACATCCGAGTCGGACTTCGCTGCGCTCAAAGGGTCAGAGATCTCGACCGATGCCATCGAGAGCACCTCAAAAGACCTTGACTATGCTGCCAAGGAACTGAAGAAAGCGTCCGAGAAAACGTCAAAGGCCAAGGAACGCGCCTGGCTTGCCGATTGCGGTGGATCGGACAGAGGCGCAGTCGGAAGCTGTTCGTGCATGTGGGAACGCGCGAAGAACTTGGCGAAGCTTTCGGATATTGAGAATCCGCACTATGCCTCGAGTGTCACATGGGAGCCGCAAGTGGCGCTCGATCGCGCGAAGGCCTATTACCGCTTGCGCCTTGCAAACGAGGCGCCTCAGGGCTCAAGTGTCGAGACGAAGGCGGAGTCGGCAGCGCGCAAGGCGTTCTATACCTATGCGAGCGCAGAGGTCAATCGTGCATATGTAACCGAGGACGGAGATGCAGTCACTTTCCATATCCCGCTGTTGCCGCGCAACGCTGACGAGGTGCGAGCGACGGAACTCTATACCGATGCGGCGTGGCCAACCAGCGCCATCGATGGCAAGACGTATCTGCATTACGGAACGAGTTGCCCCAACTATAAGAAGGGGTCGCCAGGCGGGCTAGCCTCGGTTGCTGATTATGACGGGCAGGACAGATGCAACAGATGCCATTTTGGCGTTTCGTCGCTCGGTGCCGTTGCAGCGCCTTCGACTTCTATCGAAAACGGCTTCGAATACCACTTTGACAAGTTCAAAGACGCCCTGGAAGACTACGTTAAATGCCGCAACATAGAACTCGAACTTGAGCGTCAGACCGAGGATGAGGCCGACCGTGCGGGCAATGCGTTTGACCAGGCCATTAAAGCGCTTTCCGGCGAGCGCCCGCGTATCGCCCCACCTGGACGCAACGGCGTGGTCGCATTTGCAGTTTCGGGTGACATTACCAGCCCCGATCAACTTAACTCCTCGTTTAACACGGCAGTCAGGCTTGGCGATCGCGGTGCTATCTCTGCCGCGGTGCTGGCGCCCGATGAGGCGACGGCGCAAAACAACGTGCTTTCGCGATTTTTCTCGACATTGAAGGAACGCTCGGGCGGCGTTGCCGGCGTGCTCGACGGCGTCATGGATGTTTGGGGACGGCTGCTCGTGGGATACGGTGATATCCAAGGTTCGGCCGACGAACTTATGGACGAGATGATTAAAGACCTAGGAGGGGGCAGCGGTGCGTTGGGCTCCATCGCATCGTGGCTCGGCGATACCGTTTCGGCGTCCGTGGCGGCGCTGGGTTTGGAACCGTGCGACTTGCGCCTGCGAAAGCCGGTGCTGACCGATTCCGCCAATGTCATTAAGAGTCCGGGGTCTGACATTGCGGGTCTCTCTCAAGCGCAAGACAAACTGCGAAGTATTCCGTTGGGCGTGACCGATCCCAAGGCGCTTTGCGAGGCGTTGGAATATCAAGTCGAACGCACCATTAGCGGTACGGTGTTCACGCTTGCGGAGATTCCTCTGCCCGGCGGCGGCTCCATCCCACTCACCGTCGATGTCGCCACGCTGGTTGGCGCTCTGGGCGGTGGGTCGTAATGAGTATCCGCATGCGTCTGCGCGAGGAGCGCGCCCAAGCGACGGTGGAGATGGCGGTGGTTACGCCCGTTTTGCTGGTGCTGGCACTCATCGTGTACAACGTCATGATCTTTGCCAGCGCTGTCGCGCGCTTCGACCGCGTGGTACCCGACATCGTGTTGGCGCACGCCGTGGCGTCGGAGGGGGAGGGCGACGAAAGCTCTGCCGATGCCTCGGCGACGGTTCAGACTCAAATTCTGAATGCCATGGAAGGCTATGACTTGCGGATCGAAGTGTCGAGCGAGCAAGGCGCGGAGGCATTGGATGGTGGCCTGCTTTCCCTATCCGGTACGTTTAGGACCTACACCTGCACCATGCACTATGAGCCGTGGCCGACTTCTCTCAGCATCGCTGGCGTTTCGCTGGGGGCGCCGACAACGTTGTCGCACGAGCGCGCGGTGACGGTCGATCCATGGCGTCCGGGGGTGGTCATGTGACCGCGGTCTCGTCTTACATCGCCTACGCGCGGGCACTCAACAGGCTGGGTTGGACGCCGGCCGAGTTTGTGGTGGCGGAGTCGTTTGCCGTGCGCCTGCGCGGCATGCTGGGACGGCGTCCGGTTGCCGCCAACGGCCTGCCGCTTGTCATGGCGTTTCCGCACTGTTCCTCGGTCCACACGTGTTTTATGGCTTATCCCATCGATATCGCCTTTATCGATGCGCGCGGCTATGTCCTCGTATGCTACGAAAACGTACGTCCCTGGCGTATGTGCTCCTGTCCCGGCGCCTGGGCCGTACTAGAGCGCCCTTCAATCATTGTTTCGACCCCTGCTCTCCAACGCGTGCCGGCTTAAGGGACTGAGCGAAAAACTTCTTGCTGCCGGCTGATGCCTCTGACGTGCCGATTTATAGAACCGAGGCTGTGCTCAAAAACTTTTTTAAAATTCTCGGTTGACCGGAACGCGTCCTTGGTTATACTAATCAAGCCTTGAAACAAGGCACACCTCAAATGGCTGGGTAGCTCAGTTGGTAGAGCAGAGGACTGAAAATCCTCGTGTCAGGGGTTCGATTCCCTTCCCCGCCACCTTGAATTGACTAGGACCTCTGCAAAGGGGTCCTTTTCTTTTACCGAGGGCTCTGCGGAAACTGCGTCCCGGAATTTGGATTCAGAGCGGGATGCGTTTTCCGCTTTAAGGCCGCTTGGGAAAGCACGGCCCGGAATCCGGCGGGGACTGCGGACAAAAAGTTGGACCGTTGAGGTCCGGAACGGAGTCCGCATGGCATACAGTAGGAGAATGGTGGAGAGGGCCAGGGCGCTCCGCGGCGCCGGGCTCACCGTCATGGAGATAACCGAGATACTCGGCGGGCCCGGCAAGACGTCCGTCTGGCGCTGGATCAGGGACGTGCGCAAGCCCGCGGGAAGGGCCGGTGGAGGAATGGACCTGCCGCGACTCGTCGGGGACGGCCCCGACTACCCCGACATCGACCCGGAGGACAAGGACGCCCTGATCGAGCGGCTCAGGCTCGAGAACGCGGTGCTGAGGGCGGTGCAGGACGATTTAAAAGCCGAGAGCCTCGACGGGATGTCGAACAGGGAGAAGACCCTGGTGATAGACCGCCTGAGGCCTGCGGGGAAGTGGTCCTTGAGAGAACTCACCGGCTTCTTGAGGATATCGAGGAGCTCCTATGACTACCAGCGCCGCGCGATCGCCAGGCCGGACCGCCTGGCGCCGCTGAGGGACGTCGTGCGGCGGGTGTTCCTGGAGGACGGCGACGGCGCGCGCGGCTACCGGTTCGTGGTGCGCAGGCTCCGCGAGCTCGACGACCCCGTGCGCGTCTCCGAGAAGGTCGTCCGGCGCATCATGCGCGAGGAGGGGCTCGTCCCGAGGTGGATGAGGAGGAGGGCCGGCGCCTACAGCTCCTACGGCGGCGAGGTGACCCCCGCCCCGCCGAACCTCGTGCGCCGCGACTTCCGCTCGGCCCTGCCGAACTTCCTGTGGCTCACCGACATAACCGAGTTCAGGCTGCCGACGGGCCGCAAGGTGTACCTGTCCGCCATCAGGGACTGCTTCGACTCCTCGGTCGTCGCCTGGCGGGCGGGTGAGCACCCGGACGCCGACCTCGCGAACTCGACGCTGTCGGATGCGTGCTCCCGGCTGGCGCCCGGTGAGCGCCCCGTGATCCACTCCGACCGCGGCGTGCACTACCGCTGGCCGGGCTGGATATCGATATGCGAGCGGAACGGCCTGGTCAGGAGCATGTCGGCCAAGGGCTGCAGCCCCGACAACGCCGCGATGGAGGGCTTCTTCGGCCTGCTCAAGAAGGAGTTCTTCCACGGGAGGGACTGGTCCGGCTGGTCGCCCGGGGAGTTCATCGAGGCCCTCGGCGCGTGGGTAGGGCGCTTCAACTCCGAGCGGGCAAGCGACGCGCTCGGTGGCGCGACGCCGGACGACTACCGGTCGTCGCTGGGGATGGCCGCGATTTAGCGGTCCAGGAAATCGTCCGCAGTCCCGGCGCCAGAATGGGACGCGCTTTCCTTTTGCGGCCTTTGGCGGAAACTGCGTCCCAGATCCCGCGCTCAGAACGGGATGCATTTTCCGGTGCCTGCCTCCGGCACACGTGCACATCTCGCGCGCCATCTCGGACCCGCCCGCCTAGACATTCCTCCCACTTTTGCGCCACTTTGTAGACCGTTCGGTCGCCTGTCTGCATGCGCGGGTATACTCAAATCGATAGATATGTCATGCAAGAGCGATGCGGGCTTAGCCCGTATGATTCAAAAGGGGGCAGTGATGGAGAGGATACTCGGCGTTAATCTCTCTGGCTGGTTTATTCCCGAGCCTTGGGTGACCCCGTCGCTGTACGCGGCGACCGGTGCATCCAACGCAGCCGAGCTGCAGGAGGCAATGGGCACCGCCGCCTATAACGAGCGCATGCGCCGTCATTACGAGACGTTTATGAGCGAGGATGATTTTCGCCGTATGGCGCAGATCGGCCTCAACGCCGTGCGCCTGCCGGTGCCTTGGTATGCCTTTGGCTCGCAGGAGTCCGATGCGTCCTACATCTCGGTTGTCGACTACATCGACCGTGCAATTGAGTGGGCTGCCAAGTACGACATCCGCGTGCTGCTTGATCTGGCAACTGTGCCCGGTGGCCAGGGCGAT
>CABUUE010000017.1 GCA_902494685.1 uncultured Collinsella sp. | reverse complement strand
TAAGCGTTCTTAGACGCCTCTGCGCACATGGCAGCTCCCGCGAAGGCCCCGAGCCCCAGCACCGTTTAACAACGCCACCGCCGAGCTCCCCTCCGGCGGTGGCGTTTTCCATATGCGTCCGCAGGGGATGCACGAGATTGTCTTTGGTCTAGCCCAACCGGCATACGCTGGCGTGCGACAATTGGGGCTGCCGATATCACAACACTGAGAGAAGCCCGTCATGGAAGCGCATCAAAAGCAGATAACCGTTTATTCGAATCATACGGAAAGCGCGCCTGTCATCTACCTTCCTGTGGTCGTGGGCGACGGCAGCGAGGTTTATAAGTGTTGCCGAGAGCTCGACTGTCCGCCATTCGCCCTCGTCACCATTGGCGGGCTCGATTGGAATCGCGAGCTGAGCCCCTGGGCATGCGACGGGACCGTACGCGATGCCGAGCCTTTCGGCGGCCAAGCTGCCGATTTTCTTGATGAGCTGCTGAATCAGATAATCCCCCAGGTCGAGTCGTCGCTTCCTCAGCCGCCCACCTGGCGCGGCATTGCCGGTTACTCGCTCGCGGGCCTCTTCGCACTCTGGTCCCTCTGGCAAACCGACGCCTTTGACCGCGCCGCGAGCGCATCGGGGTCGCTATGGTTTCCCGACTTTGTCGACCGTGCCAGCACGGCCCCTTTTGCCGGCAGCCCGCAAGCCGTCTACCTGTCACTCGGCAAAAAGGAAACCAAGACGCCCAACCGCATGATGCGGCATGTACTCGACGACACACGCGCGATGGAAGTGTTGCTCGTCGAGCGCGGCATTCCAACAACGCTGGAGCTCAACCCCGGCAATCACTTTGCCCAAACCGACTTACGCATGGCCCGCGGCATCCACTGGATACTGACACATTAAAAATGGTGCCCACACGCATATATGCATGGGCACCATATCTTGTTTTAGCTGAACGCAGCTGCTACTCAGCAGCCTCCTCAAGCTCGGAGACATCAAACTCAAAGTCGTTACCCGGCAGGATGGCGTTGAGCACAATGCCCACCAGTGAGCCCACGGCAATGCCGGACAGCGAAATGGTCACGCCGCCCAGCTCCAACACGATGGCGCCGGCGGTGCTGTACGCGATGCCGAGCGAAAGCACGAGCACCAGCGCGGCAACCAGCACGTTGCGGTTATTCTGGAAATCGACCTGGTTCTCGATGAGGTTGCGGACGCCCACAGCGCTGATCATGCCGTAGAGCACGAGCGACACACCGCCGATCACACACGCCGGCATGGCCGCAATGACAGCCGCGAACTTGGGGCAGAACGAAAGCACGATGGCGCAACACGCGGCAATTCGAATTACGCGCGGGTCGAACACGCGCGTCAGGGCGAGCACGCCGGTGTTCTCACCATACGTAGTGTTGGCCGGAGCGCCAAAGAGCGAAGCCAGAATCGTGGCAAGGCCGTCGCCGAGCAGCGTGCGATGCAGACCGGGATCGGCAATGTAGTTGCGCTCGCAAGTCGAACCGATAGCAGAGATATCGCCGATATGCTCGATCATGGTCGCGAAAGCCAGCGGCATGATGGTGATGATGGCCGTCGTGGCAAGACCGCTATCGAACTGCGGGCCAAAGAGCGCAAACACGGTGTTGTCCCACACGACGGGCAAGCCAACCCAGGGAGCGGCCGCGACGCCCGAAAAATCGACCTCGCCCAGCGCAGTCGCAACGGCATAGCTCACCACAACGCCCAGCAAAATCGGCACAATCTTGACCATGCCGCGGCCCCAGATGTTGCAGATCACGATAACGGCAACGGCAATAACAGCCACAAACCAGTTGGTCTGGCAGTTGGCAATAGCGGAGCTCGCCAGAATCAAGCCGATGGAAATGACGATAGGGCCAGTCACCACCGGCGGGAAGAAGCGCATAACGCGCTTGGCGCCAAACGCGCGGAAGAGCGCCGCCAGCACCGGATAGAGCAGACCGGCGCAGGCTACGCCCAGGCAGGCGTAGGGCAAAAGCTCAGTCTCGCGGTTGGGCGCGATTGCGGCATAACCGGCAATAAAGGCAAACGATGAGCCCAAAAATGCCGGCACCTTACCGCGCGACAAGAAGTGGAACAGCAGCGTACCCAAGCCGGCAAACAAAAGCGTCGCCGAAACCGAGAGACCGGTGAGCACGGGCACCAGCACGGTGGCGCCAAACATGGCAAACAGGTGCTGCAGACCGAGCAGGAACATGCGCGGGCGGCCAAGCGACGATGCATCGTAGATGGCATCGGTGACGGCGGGCGTCGAGGATTGGGACATGGATGTCCTTTCGAATGGAAGGGCAATCGGGCATATCGGATAACCTGCCCGAACGATACGATCTGAACCATTGTACGCGATACGCCATGTCTCGCACGCGCCGTCACCTGCGAACGTTACCGCTATTTCCAAACGCGCTTGGCAACGCGCTTGACCAGCGCGATCTTTGCCCATTGCTCGTCCTCGGTCAGCTTGTTGCCAATCTCGCAGCTGGCAAAGCCGCACTGGGGCGACAGATACAGATTCTCGAGCGGCACGTACTTTGCGGCCTCGCGGATGCGCTCGACGATAATATCCTCGTTCTCGAGCTCTGCCGCCTTGGTGGTCACCAGGCCCAACACGACCTTCTTGCCCGGGGCAACGTACTTGAGCGGCTCAAAACCGCCGGCGCGCGGCGTGTCGAACTCCAGATAGAACGCATCGACATTCTCATGCGCAAACAGGTACGGCGCGATGGGATCGTAACCGCCCTCAAAGGCATAGGTAGAGTGGTAGTTACCACGGCACACGTGCGTGTTAATGACCAGGTCGTCGGGCTTGCCCTCGATGGCGGCGTTGTTGAGCGCCACGCCCAGCTCACTCACCTTTTGCAGATCAACCGGGCTCATTCCGGTCTTGGACACAAAGTCGGTATCGCAATAGATGCCCCAGGTGCAGTCATCAAACTGGATGTTGCGGCAGCCTGCAGCGTACAGGTCGGCGATCACCGTGCGATAAGCGGCTGCAATGGCGTCGGCAAGCTCCTCATCGGTCTTATAGACAGCGCGCAGGCTCTCCTGCTGGCCGTCGCAGCGATCGAGCGTGACCTCAGAGAACGTCTGGATCGGCGCCGGAATGGTTTGACGTGCGACCTGACCCTCCCCCTCAAGCGCCTTGACAAACTTAAAGTGCTCGACGAATGGGTGGTTCTCGCCGCTAATGGGACCGGTTACCACGGCGGTATCGGCCGTGGTCTCCTCGTCGTGGAACATATAGCCCGTACGCGAGGTACGGCGTTCAATGCCGTTGAGCCCCCACATAAAGTCGAGGTGCCAGTAACTGCGGCGAAACTCGCCATCGGTGATGACCTGCAGACCGGCGGCCTTCTGCTTTGCCACCAAATCGCGAATGGCATCGTCCTCGACGGCCTTAAGCCCCTCGGCATCAAGCGTGCCTGCCGCATAGGCAGCGCGGGCGTCCTTTACGGCCTGCGGACGAAGAAAGCTGCCGACGATATCGGCGCGAAACGGCGCGTTCGGTTGAATTGAAGTGCTCATAGATATCTCCCTTTGCATTGGTTGCTTTACTGGGACAGAGTATGAGCGCTCATATGGACATCGTAAAATATACGTTTATATCAGTTTGATATAGACGTTTCCTATATCAGTCTGGACTGCCATAAAGAGATTTGACCCGCGCGGAGCACAGCAGCCTAGATATGCTGGCGAATCGCGTCGATATAGGCCTGCCCGTAGCGCGTAAGTGTCGTGTTCTTGCGCGTGATGATGCCAATCTCCATGTACTCGTCTACATCAAGCGGAATCGAGATGATGCCGGGACCGTTAAGCTCATGGCTGATCACACCCGAACACACCGTGTAGCCGTTGAGGCCCATGGCCAGGTTGAACAGTGTCGCACGGTCGCGCACGCGGATATTCTTGCGGCGCTCAAACGTCGAGGTCAGTTCCTCGGAATAGTAAAACGAGTTGTAGCTGCCCTGCTCGTAGGACAGGAAGGGATAGTCCTCCAGGTCCTCGAGCGTCACGCTGGAGCGGCCCGCCAGCGGATGGTCGGCACACACAAAGACGTGTGGCGTGGCGCAGAATAGTCCTTCGAACACGAGCTCGTTGGCCGCCAGCATGCGCTCGATAACCTCGCGATTGTGCTCGGATAAGTACAGGATGCCCAGTTCGCTCTTCATATGCGCGACGTCCTCGATAATCTCGTGAGTCTGCTCCTCGCGCAGGGTAAAGTCGTAGCGCGCGGCATCGAACTCACGGATCACATCGACAAACGCATTAACGGCAAAAGAATAATGCTGACAGCTCACACTAAAGTGCGGCACCTGCTCGGACGCGCCCTTGTACTTGCCCTCGAGCAGGTCGGCCTGGTCGAGCACCTGGCGCGCGTAGCCCAAGAAGGTCTCGCCTTCCTCGGACACAATGACGCCCTTGTTGGTGCGCTCAAAGATGTGCACGCCCATCTCGTTTTCGAGATCGCGGATTGATGCGGTAATCGAAGGCTGCGACACAAAGAGCCGGCGCGAGGCCTCGGTGATGCTGCCGCATTCGGCAACTTTGACGACATACCTGAGCTGCTGAAGCTTCATGGCTTTCTCCCTAGACGTTCGTGACGTCGAAACCCGTCGCATCCATCTGACGCATAAACGGCGGCATCTCCCCCGTCGCGGCGCAGGCGGCAATCTGATGCAGAGCCCCGGCAACCGCATCGTCTGCCGCAGCGCCGATATGCCAGCGCGCGGCAGCCGTGACGGCCTCGTTGGCATTGGCGACTGCAACGGAGTTGGGAACGGCATCAATCATGGGCAGATCGTTATCGGAATCGCCAAATACGGCCACCTCATCGGTCGTCAGGTCCAAAGCGCGCGCCAGCTCCAGTGCAGCGCAGCCCTTGTCCCAACCGGCCGGAAGGATGTCAAGCAGGCGCACTCGATTGTTGGGAAACACAAGCGAGAGTTCCGGCACCTCAGCGGCAACGCGCTCGCGTAGCTCCACGAGCTCCTCACGTGAACGGGCACTCCAAATATTCGCCTTAAACACCGGCGCATCATCGACGACGGGACGGCACGGGGCCTCTTCGCCCTTGAGCCACGCGTTGCCGCCCGACTCCATGGCGCGGCGTACGCGCTCGGGATCGCTCGTCACGCAGTAGGCATCGTTATTCCAAAAGTCATCACCCAGGCTGTAGACCTTCAGATACGTATCGTCGGTCTCCTGCTCCAAGTAGTCAGCCAAACGCATAAGGGCGGCGTTGTCGGTCGCGCGCGAAGCGACCGCCTGACCGTCGACAAACATTACCTGGCCGTTGCAGAACGCGCCGGTCGAGAAGCACTCGACGCAATTGCGGAACATCCAGCCCATCGCGGACGGCTGGCGACCCGAAACCGGGCCAAAGTGCAGACCCGCCGCCTGCATGGCATGAATGCCCTCGATGGCGTAGTCGCTGGCGCCGTCATGCCCGGCTGGA
This sequence comes from uncultured Collinsella sp., assembly GCA_902494685.1. Taxonomy (GTDB): domain Bacteria; phylum Actinomycetota; class Coriobacteriia; order Coriobacteriales; family Coriobacteriaceae; genus Collinsella. Next base: position 7,893 of record CABUUE010000017.1, on the reverse strand, counting down.
ATCAGCGTATCGTCCATATCGGTCAGCACAAGTTTAATCATAAGGCCCCCATTCGTATCGGTCCTACCTATTGTAACGACCTGCCAAAATAAACCTGTCCCTTTTTGGCAGGTGCGCTAGTATAGGGAACAACAGATTCGATGCGGGAGTGCCGGCGGTGCAAACCACAAGGCTGAGAGGGCATGGGGCCCAATCCTTTGAACCTGTCAGTTAATGCTGGCGTAGGGAGCATGCCGCCTTTACAGGGGCGCTGTCTATGCACAGCGCCCCTTTTCTATGCCAAGGAGGCATGTGCAGTGATTGATTCGGAACAGCTTAAGCAAAATGTGGTCAAGGCCGTGGAGGAGATTCGCGCCACCAATCCGATGGCCGGCTCCATCACCAACACGGTGACGATCGACTTTGTCGCCAATGCTCAGCTCGCCGTGGGCGGTTCGGCCGCCATGGTCTATCTGCCCGACGAGGGCGAGGCGCTCGTTGCCGGCGGCGGCGCCATCTATCTCAACATGGGCACGCTCTTCCCCATCTACGAGCAGACGATTCCCCGCGCGGCCAAGGCGGCACACGACGCCGGCAAGCCCTGGGTGCTCGATCCGGTGGGCCTGGGCATCGGTAGCCTGCGAACCCAGCTGGTAAACGAGCTCAAGCAGTACAAGCCTGCCATCGTGCGCGGCAACGCCTCCGAGATCATCGCACTCGCCGGCCTGTGGGGTCTTGAGGGCGAGGCAGCTGATCTGAGCCGCGTGCGCGGTGTCGATACCACCGACACGGTCGACGCCGCCCGCGATGCCGCTGTGGCGCTCGCCCGCTACACCGGCGGAGCCGTAGTGGTCTCGGGCGAAGTCGACCTGATTACCGACGGCACGACGGTGGCCAAGTCCCACGGCGGCAGTCCGCTCATGTCCAAGATCACCGGCTGCGGCTGCTCGCAGGGTGGCGTGCTGGCTGTGTACGCCTGCGCTGCCGATCCGTTTACGGCAGCCATCTGCGGCACCGCCGTCTACAACGTTGCCGGCACGCGTGCCGCCGCTGTCGCCGATGCCCCGGCAAGCTTTAAGGTCGCCTTTATCGACGAGCTCTACCGCGCGACCGCCCAGGATATTGCCGATAACCAACTCGAGCTCGAGGAGGCATAAGCCATGTCCGAGCCCGCAACCAATGCCGGCATGAACACACTCGTCGCCGTGGCCATCGCCCCGTGCGGCACCGGCGATGAACTGTCCGCCGAGGTCGCCGAGGTCGTGCGCGTCATTCGCGAGAGCGGCCTTCCCAACCACACCACCTCGATGTTCACCGAGATCGAGGGCGACTGGGACGAGGTCATGCAGGTCGTGCGCGACGCAACCTTTGTGTTGGCGAGCAAGGGCATCCGCACCGAAGTCGTGCTCAAAGCCGATATTCGACCCGGATTTACCGACAACATGACCGGCAAGCTCGAGCGCATGGAAGCACAGATCAAAAAGCAGGAGGAAGCACGATGAGCATCCGCGACAACCTTGATATCTCGGCCTATCTGGTACTCGGCCCCGAAAACACGCTGGGGCGTCCCGTGAGCGATGTGGTGGCCCAGGCGCTCGACGCAGGCTTTACCTGCATCCAGGTGCGCTCCAAGGTGGCAAGCGCCCGCGAGATCATCGCGCTGACCGGCGACGCCGCGCAGGCAATCGCACAGGCCGGCAAGACCGGTCAGGTCGCCCTGCTGATCGACGACCGCCTGGACTGCGTACTCGCCGCACGCGAGCAGGGCATTGCTGTCGACGGCGTGCACGTCGGTCAGAGCGATATTCCCGTCGAGGTCTGCCGCAAACTTTTGGGCCCCGATGCCATCGTGGGCCTTTCAGCCCGTTGCGAGGAGATGCTCGAGTACGTCAAGACCGCCGACATGAGCCTGGTCGACTACCTGGGCATCGGCCCGCTCCACGAGACCGAGACCAAGCGCGACTGCGGACGCGCAGCAGATGGCTCCATCATCACCAAAAGTTTTGAGGATCTGGCCGCACTCCACGCGGCAAGCCCCGTGCCCATCGTGGTGGGCGGCGGCGTCAAGACGGCCGACCTGCCACAGCTTAAGGCCACCGGCGTCGACGGCTTCTTTGTGGTGAGCGCCGTCTGCAGTGCCGACGACCCCTGCGCCGCGGCCAAGGAGCTTGTCGACACCTGGCAGCAGGCGTAAGTCTAAGCCGAGCAGCTGATCCGCAGCCTCATATCTTCAGCAATGGAAAGCGCATCCCAGTTTGGACCTCCATTCCGGGATGCGCTTTCCGCCGAGTCCACGGCAGTTTGCCCTACCCCGCCAGATACGCTTCCAACGCCGGCAAAGTCGCCTCCGCATCGTGGCGGCCGACCTGGTAGATGCGCTCGAGCTCATCCGGTTCGCGGCACAGCGACGGCACCTTCACCGATTCGCTCGGCCGCACCACAAAGATTTCGCCGGCAGCCTCGCGACGCGCCAGGTCATCGAGCGTGGCATTGTAGACCTCATGCCGATGCTCAAGCGCTGCGACAAACTCCGGGTAGTGACGGAACACGCGCCGCAGCATGGGCATCACACTGTTGGGCTGCTTCACAAAGCCCGCCGGCTGTGTGAGCACCACGATATTGCGGTCATACCCCTGCGCAAACAACCAAGCGCTGGGAATGGAATCAGCCACGCCGCCATCCAGGTACTTACGGCCCTCAATGGCAACAGGACGCGTCGCCACAGGAATCGCCGACGATGCCCGGATCCACTCGATATCCCTCTCGTCGCCATAGGGCAGGTCGTGGTAGACGGCCTTGCCCGTCTCGATATCGGTACACACGCACGTAAACCGCATGGGGCAGGCACGATATGTCTCCAGGTCGATGGGATCGCGCTCAATGGGCACCTCGTGATAGGCAAAATCGGCATTGAACATGTCGCCGGTTCGCAACCAGCTTGTCACGCTTGCATAGCGCTTGTCGGCACAATAGGCCTTGTTGTAGCGAATGGCGCGCCCGATCTGTCGCGATTTAAAGTTATAGCCAAACGCCGCGCCCGCCGAGACACCCACCATATGGTCGCAGGTCAAACCGTGCTCCATCCAAACGTCGAGCACGCCTGCCGTATACATACCGCGGTAGCCGCCTCCCTCGAGCGCGAGCCCCACCGTGCGCGTCGTATCCGGCTGTGCCATGCGACCATCTCCGTTCCTGCGTTTTAAAACGGGACAAGTATACCCGTCAACATATATCGTCTCAGTCGCATTTTTATCGGACATCGCATCGTCGCGCTGCCGTTTGTCGAATAATGGCCGCCCACAGCATGTGCACCCATATATAATTGTGTACTGTTGTTTATACTACGCAGTAGTTATCAAGAGCGAACATTAGCCGGTAAAGTAGCCCAACAACGCAGCAAGGCGGGGCCTGGATACACGCAAAGCGCCGGACAACAACGCGTGTGCACAACGAGCTCGCCCGACGCAATCCGCCCGACCTCAGAAAGCCGCTTACGACATGGATACTGTCAGCAATTACACCGAAACGCTCGAAAAGACCGTTCGCGACCTTCTCGAGCGTCAGGATGATCTGATTAGGACCGCCTTTACCGACCAGCTTACCGGACTTGGCAACCGCGGCGGCTTTGCTCACTCCTTAGAGGAAATCTGGGAGCAGGAACTGCCCGTGACCATGGCGTTTATCGACATCGATAACCTTAAGCACTGCAACGACATCTTTGGGCATGACGAGGGCAACCGCTATATCTTGCAGGTAAGCCTCTATCTCAAGCTGTATATGAAGGTGGACGAGGCGGCGTTTCGCATAGGCGGCGACGAGTTTGCCATCCTGTCTACGGTTGCGACCGAGGACGACCTCGCCGAACGTCTGGAACACTGCCGAACGGTCCTGCTCAAAAACAACGATTCCGAGATGCCCCACTCGTTTAGCTACGGGGTGTCACATGCCGACCCCGCCCTGGGCGAGGCCCCCAATCGCATGACGCTCGATGCCGACCATCGCATGTACGACTACAAGCTACGTCATGCCGTACACCTTGATCGGCGCAATATCTCGCAAGTCCACACCGACGACTTCGAAATAAGCGATCGCATTTTCGACGCCTTTTCGATGCTCAACGAAGGCCGTTATTTCTTTATCGAGAACTTGGATAAACATCGCACCCTTTGGTCACAAAACGCTTTGCGCGATCTCGGACTTCCTTCGGAGCACATAGACAACTGTCGCGATTGTTGGAAAACGCGCGTCCATCCCGATGACCTTGAGGCTTTTACCGACGACATCGACCAAGTCTATAACGACTCCAAGCACCATCGAGTCATGCAGTATCGTGTACGTAACGCCACAGGCGACTACGTGCTCTGCCGTGCTCGCGGTTTTCGCATCGATGGGGACGAAAACGAGCCCTCGCTCTATGTCGGCGAACTCGTCAATCATTCCCTTGCCGAGACCGTCGACGCCGCCACGGGGCTTGGAACGCAACGTATGCTGGTCAACGCTATCGATGCCTGTCGCCGTGACCACTGCAAAACAGGGCTCATCGCCGTGCGCGTTCGCGGCACGACGAAGCTCAACGAGCTCTATGGAGCCGAGGCGGTCGACAGCATGCTTGCCGAATACGCAGGCCGTATGCTGTCGATCACCCGCGGTAGGAGTCGCGTCTTCCGTTCACGAAGTGTCCAGTTCGTCGTGCTCAGCAACGCTTTGGACCACGGGGCATTTGAACTCCTGATCCATCGTCTAAAAGAGACCATTTTTGCCCCCGTTCAGATCGCGGGCGGCACCATCACTCCCGTTTGTATTGTCGCCCCGGTCTTTTACGAGCGCCTGGACTACCAAACATCTGCTGTTTTGTGCGAACTCGACCGTCGCCTTCGCACAGCTGGCGGGCTTGTCCCCAACGACAGCCTCCCTATACCCGAGGTCGAGCGCAAAAGCGCAATCTCCGAACGCATCGATATGCTCACCGGCCTCTGCCGACCCAGCGAGTTTATGCGCCGTGCCAATGCCTTCATCGAGGCGAGGCGCGACGGCGCTTGGTGTATCGCCACCGTCGACATGGGCCACATGCGCCTATTTAACGAATGGTATGGACAGGCCGAAGGCGACCGGATGCTTGCCGATGTGGGCACGGTGCTCAAGGATATCGAGAACGCCGACATGGGCGTCGCGGGATACTGGGGGCAAGACGACTTTTGTCTGCTCATACCCTTTGAGCACGATTTCGTTCACCGAGTCTATATGCGCGTGCGCGAGGCTGTAGCCAAGCACGACGACGGCGTAGGCTTTTGGCCGTCCATGGGCGTATGCCCCATCGACGCTAGCGAGGAAATCACCATCGATGCCCAGGCCAAGGCCATGTTTACCAATCGACGCGCCAAAAACGACTTTAAGGAGCGCATTGCCATTTTCCGCCCCGAGGAATATGAGCATGGGGTTGCGTTCCACCACACGCTAACCGAGTTCCAGTATGCGCTCTCAAACGGCCGCATCACTTACTACCTGCAGCCCCAGGTCGATATGGAAACCGGCGAGATCATTGGCGCCGAGGCGCTCACACGCTGGATTGACAAGGATGGCTCCCTCATTTCACCTGCAACCTTTATCCCCGCTCTCGAGGAAAGCGGCTTTGTAGTAACGCTCGACAAATATGTTTGGCAGGGCGTTGCCGCATGGCTTCGCGAGCGTCTCGATCGCGGTCTTCGCGTGGTTCCGGTCTCCCTCAACGTGTCGCGCGTAGACATTCTTGCCTGCGACGTTGCCGAACATATAGGGGCGCTCGCCGCCCAATACAACCTACCACCCGAGCTCATGCGTATCGAGATCACCGAGACCGCCTATACCGGAGAGTCCGAGGCCGTGGATAAGCTGACCGCAGATCTGCACACCCGCGGCTTCTCGACCTATATGGACGATTTTGGCACCGGCCAGTCCACGCTCGCAATGCTCAAGAACGTGAACGTTGACGTCATCAAGCTCGACCGTACCTTTGTGCCCACCGACCGTGATCAAGGCCGCAGCGCGCAGATCGTGTCATCGATGCTCGAGATGGCGCAGTCGCTCCATCTGCCCGTTGTAATCGAAGGCGTCGAGACAGATGAGCAGGCAAACATGCTACGCCACATGGGCGCCCGCTACGCTCAGGGCTTCCTCTACTACCGCCCCATGCCGGCGAAGGATTTTGAGGCATTGCTCGATGGTGGCAATAACGACTGATACGCTCGCGCGCAAAACGCCACCGTCGAAGGGGGCATTGTCTCCATTAGCTAACTTATATCCCCAATCCAAGCCGAATTGGGGATATGATACAAACCACTGTTCCGCCCAAGGAGGTTATCCATCATGAACGAGTCGTATCGCATGGGCGAGCAATCGATTATTGTCTATCTTCAGCGACTTGCGAATGGCGTCTCGACCGCCGAACTCGATGTTGCCGCGCTGCCCGCTGGGCTACGCGCCGTTGGTGAGCAACTGCAAAAGACGCATGCCATCCTGCAACAAGAGCGCCAGCTGCTTGAGTGCAACGCCTATATCGATTCGCTCACCAATTTGGGCAACCGCGGCGGACTCGACCGTCACGTCGAGCAGCTCTGGCGCAAAGGCGACCCCTTCACCTGCGCCTATATTGATATCGACCATCTCAAGCATTGTAATGATAGGTTTGGCCACGCCGAAGGCAATCGCTATATTCTGAGCATCTGTCGCACGCTCTCCGAAACCATGAAGCATGATGAGATGCTGTTCCGTATCGGTGGAGACGAGTTTGTGCTTATCTCGCTCTTTGCAAACGAGACTGAACTCGAGCAGCGCTTGGAGCAGGTACGTACCGGGCTGATCGAGGCGAGCTCAGGTGGCAAGGCGCCCATGATCGCCAGCTTTAGCTTTGGCTGCTCGCGCGTCGATCCGCTTGCAGGCGATTCGCGTCGCCAGATGACAATGGATGCCGATCGCAAGATGTATCGCTATAAGCTTATGCATCGTGTGCAGCAACCGAAAGACAATGACGTGCCGCAACGCCCAATCGTCGATCAGCTTCCCTGCAACGACCGGGTGTTCCAAGCGATCTCCATGAGCTCCGAGACGCGCTATCCGTTCATCCTTAACCTCGATACTGGAGAATCGCAATGGTCGGTTAACGCCGTGCGCGATTTTGACCTGCCCTCCCAGCACCCTTTTAACTCACTCGACATGTGGCTCGCCCGCGTTCATCCCGAGGACCGCGACAACGTACGCGCCGAGCTCGACATGGTGATAAACGGCACGTGGCACTTCCACTTCATGCAGTATCGCGTAATGGATGCCACCGGAAAATACGTGCTTTGCGACTGCACGGGCTACCGTTTGGACGGCACCGATACCGAGCCCAGCATGTATGTGGGCATTATCATCAACCGAAGCTTGGCAGATACGACCGACTCGGTAACGGGCCTGGGCGATGTCCACGCACTGGTCAACGCTATTGGAGAGATGCGCCGCGTGCCGCGCGAGGCAGGCTTTATTGCCATTAAGGTCGACGATATCGCCGAGGTCAATGCCCGCTTTGGATTCGATGCAGGCGACCGTGTGCTCGCCGAAAGCGCCGCCTGCCTCATGGATTGTTCGCGCGGCAAGGGCCGCCTGTTCCGCTCGACGGGGCCAACGTTCGTGGCACTCTTCGATGAGCTCGGCCCCGAGGCAATCGATGAGATCGCAGGCGACATCGAACGGTTCCTGGGCTCTCCCGTACTCATCGGCCCGCTTGAATATCAGCCGCCCATTCGTGTGGCCACGCTCCATCTGGACGCTGTCGATCGACAGCCCGTTTCCATTTTGAACGAGCTCAAAGCGCTGCTTAAAGAGGCACCGCAAGTACCGGGCACCAAGCTGAACTAGCGTCGTGGGGCGCGATGTGAAACACAAGCCGTTTCACATCGC